>JAOACN010000029.1 GCA_026417815.1 Chloroflexaceae bacterium
CCTGCAACTCGCGCCAGCGGTTGTTCAGCTCCACCACCGCCATCGGCTCGATGTAGAGCGTGGCCCCGCTGCTCGACTGGTCGTGTACGAGGCCGCGGACATCCTTGCGGTGGCTGGCCTTGACCGGCACGACGTAGCGCCCGTTACGCACGGTAATGATCGGCTCCTGCAGGGCGCCGGCGTAGGCGCTGGAGGTGATGAGGTGGTGGAGCTTTTCGTGCAGACGGGCGAAGGCGACCCGCACCTCGCGCCGCAACTCGGCGAGACGGGCGCTGGCTGCATCGAGCACCTGTCCATCGTCGCCGATGGCCCGTTCGATCGCCGTTTCGAGCGGGGGCAGCACCGGCATGGCCCCCGCCTGCTCGTGCAGCAGGGGGAAGCGTTCCGGGTCGAGCCGGAGCAGCCGGGCGCGCAGCGCGCGGGCCGCCGCCACCGACCCGGCCACCTCTAGCAAGCTGGGGCCGTCAATCACCCCGCCGCGGGCGGTATGCTGCGCGGCGCGGCGAATGTCGCGCATAGCGCCGATTGACAGATCGGGAAGCTCCTCCAGAAGCGCCCGCGCCTCGCTGGTCAACGCCAGCGCGCGTTCCACCTCGGCGACCGCGGTTGACGGGCGCAGGGCCAGGGCCAGTTCGCGCGAGGCCGAGAAGGCCGTGTAACGGGCCAGCTGGGCCAGGATCTTAGGAAACTCTAACGTGGTGATGGTCTGATCAGCAATGGTCATTGGATTAGCTATGTTGTGGCGCAGCCACACAGCGGCCGCGCCGCACAATCGTGTTCGTGGGAGGGCACGGCCCTCCCAGCCCCTCCCTTCCGGCAGGGGCACGGGGAACCCTGGTTGCGCCTGCCCGCAACCCGGAGGGTTGCCCTACATTTACTGTACCGCAAAGATGATATCCGCGCCCTCAGGAAGAATTGGGTCGAGGAAGTTGTACACCAGGGGAAGAACGACGGTGGAAAAATACTGCAAGATGAAGGAGTTGGCGACGCTGTTACCCAGTAAGCGAAACAGCGGCAGGTCAATGTTACGCCCCCCGCGGAGGATCATCAGGTTCCAGAGGAGCGCGGCGACGATACCCACCACCAGCGCGCCAAAGAACAGGCCGAGAATGGTGCCAGCGATGCGGTCAATGTAGTCCAGGCTCCCCGTCAGACGCACATAGCGGAAAGTGTACAACCCGGCGATGGCGAGCAGGGCAAAACTCAAGAACAACACCAGAAAAAAGGCCAGGTACTGGCCGACAAAGCGGTCGGCGTCGAAGTTACGCACGAAAAACTCGCCCAGGGCGGGATAGTAGAGACTGGCCAGCACCAGGGCCAGGTAGAATGCCAGCATCAGCACCAGCAGGCGAATGGCGCCCTGGAAAAAGCCCGTTGCCAGCGTGCCGAAGAACAGCAGAATCAGCAGGATATCCATCAGGTTCACGCCGGTCCTCCTGGAGGTACACCTGTCGCCTGCCGGCGAGTACGTTGTTGGATTATAGCACAGGCCCCTTACGCTGAAGGATTACGGTCCGGGAGGACAAAGCCCTCCCAGACCCCGCGCGCAACCCTGAGGGTTGCGCTACCGTCCGTTCCCAACGGGGCCGCGCATACCCATCATCCCCAGGTCGGATTGGATAGGGCAATCCAGAATCCACGTGCCGGATGGCATCAGCTACCCACTCGCAGGGCGCACCCCGCCGCGATGCAACCACCGGTAGCGGACCATCGGCCATCGGCTATTCTCACATCAGCCAGGTATCAGTCTCATGACATTTGACTAATCAACTATCCAGGGTAGGATAGGCGCAGGCGGCGCATCCGGGCGCCGCATTGCGTTGCCAGGAGAGAGTCAGGAACCAGCGATGGGCACTAGCACTCCCGTGCGCCATGTTGCGCGCGCCACCGCCGCCCCCCGGCCGGCCACCGGCTCCATACCCGCGCGCGCGCCCCTGTCGCCCGCGGAGGTGCGCCGCGGCATGCGCATCTCGATCCTTGAAGGGGCGATCGCCAACATCCATATTACGATTACCGGCGCGATCGGCGGCAGCGTTTTCCTTACCGGCTTTGCGTTACTGCTGGGGGCCAATAGTTTTCAACTCGGGCTGATGGGCGCGCTGCCCTTCATCGGCCAGTTGTTTCAGTTCGTCGGGGCCTATCTGGAGGAGCGGATGGGCAACCGGCGGGCGCTGGTGCTCTACGGCGCGTTGGCAGGGCGCTTGATCTGGGCGCTGCTGCTGGCGCTGCCCTTGCTCAGCTTTCTGAACGGGGCGCAACTGGCGATCTTTTTCGTGGGACTGGCCTGTTCCTACGCCTTCAACGGCATCGCCAGCAACGCCTGGATGAGTTGGATGAGCGACCTGGTACCGCCACAGCGGCGCGGGGCCTACTTCGGGCTGCGTAACACCGTCGCGGCACTCGCGGCCATGGTCGCCACCTTTCTTGCCGGGCGCACCCTCGACGCTTTCCGCGCAGAGGGCCACGAGGCGCCGGGCTACGCGGCGATCTTCGGTGTGGCGGTCCTGGCGGCCCTGGCGGCTGCGGCCGTGATCGCCCGCCAGCCCGAGCCACCCCTGCGGCCCGGGGCCCGCGTCAGCCCGGCGGCGCTGTTCGGCGCGCCCTTGCGCGACCGGAGCTTTCGCCACTTTATGCTCGCCGGCACGGGGTGGGCCCTGGTAACCGGCATTGCCGTGCCCTTCTTCAGCGCCTACGGGCTGAACACGCTCAGGCTGAGCTTCGCCACCCTGGGCCTCACCGCCATCGTCACCAGCGCCGTGTCGCTGGTCTTCGGGCCGGTGGTGGGGCGGCTACAGGATCGCTACGGCTACCGTGTGGTGCTGGTCGCCTGCGTGCTCGGCACCGTTCCCCTCCCGTGGGGCTGGATCCTTTCGACGCCAACAAACATCGCGCCCTTGTGGCTGACGGCGATCTTCTCCGGGGTATTCTGGCCGGGGTTGACCCAGGGGTTGGCCAATGTGCTCATGGACCGCGCGCCCTCCGACTGCCGCGGGGCGGCGATGGCCGCCTACAGCGCCGTGACCGGCCTCGGCACGCTGGTAGCCGGGTTGCTCGGCGGCGCGCTCGCCATGCTGCTCGCCGGGGCCCACTTCAGCCTCGGGCCGGTCACCCTGAGCGGCCTGGCCTGCCTCTTCGCCCTTACCAGCCTCGGCCGCGCGCTGATGGCGGCGGTGTTTTGGAAGACGCTCTAGTGAGACTGCCTCGCGGTAGCGGCCGGGGGGGCACAGGCCCCCCGGCATTTCTCCACCGCGGCAAGGTTTTCGGCCCCTCCGCGCCTCCCCTGATACGCGCGCCACCCCGCGCTCATCCAAGGGCTTCCAGCAGCAGGTCGCCCTCTTCGGGGGAGATCCGGCCCTCGGCGACCATGCGCAGAATGGCCTCACGTTCGCGTTCGATGTCGCCGGGCGCGGCCGGCTCCGGCGGCGTCTCGATGCGAATGGTCTGCCCGGTGGCGGGCGGCCGGGCCGGAGGGGGCGCGGGCGGCGCACCGGGAGGCGGGGGAGCGTCGGGCGGGACGCGCATACGGCTGAGGGCGCGCTCCACCGCCTCAAGAGCGCCAGCCAGCCCTTCGGCGGCGGCGCGCCGGGCCTGCTCCTTGATCCGCTCGAGGCGCTGGGGGTCGAATTGCCACTCGCGCTCGTTGATTCTGACTCGCACGCGCGCCTGTTCCTCGGCGCGCCGGGCGCGTTCCTCCACGGCGCGCGCGTGCCGCTCGGCCCGCCGCTGCAACTCCCGGGCCCTGGCTTGAACCTCGCGCGCGAGATCGTCGGCCCAGGCCGCGCCGCCGATCCCACCTTCGCGGGAGAGCGCCGCGGCGATCTCGGCGCCGATCTCGCTGCCGATGCGCCCGAGTTCGCGGCCCAGTTCGCCCAGGTCGCGCCCGAGCTCGGCCCAGTCACGCTCGAACTCCGCGCCGAAGCCGCTCTCGACGCGCGAACTGCGGCTACCGGCGCGGGGGGCGTCAATCCGCAGATCGCCGTTAACGGTGAGATCGAGACTGGCATTGCCGGCGCCGTAGCGCAGATTGAGGCGCTTGCGCCCACTCCCGTCGCCGACCGCCACGCCGCGGATGTCGCCGCCCACCACGGCGGTCAGGGTGAGATTCGGCTCGCCAGGCAGGGTCACGCGGGCATCGCCGCCCACCAGGACGCGCGTCCGGTTGTTCGGAGCGAAGCTGGCCCGCAGGGTAAGATCGCCAGCAACATTGCCCAGGGCCAGCGTGCCCTCAAGCGACGCCAGGTCGGCATCGCCGCCGACGTTACCAACCTCGACCTGGCCTTGGGCCCGTTCCACGTCCAGATCGCCGCCCACCGAGCTGACCCTGAGCTGACTGACCTGCGCCAGACTCAGGTCGCCGCCAACGTTGCCCAGGTCAACCCGCGCGCAGGCGCCGTCGAGGTCGGTATCACCGCCCACCTGGCCCACCTGGAGGGCGCCCAGGGCGCCGTCAATCTCCAGGTCGCCCCTGACGCTGCCCACGGCGACCGTCGCGTTCGCGGCGGCGCTGACCTTCAAGTCGCCACCGATACTGGCGGCGCTGAAGCGTTCGCCGAGCCTGGCGACACGCACGTCGCCGTCCACCTGTTCCACCTGCGCCGTGGTAAGGGCCGTGACGCGCAGATCGCCATGCACGCGGGTCATGGCGGCCTGGCGCACCCCGGTGAGGGTTGCGTCGCCGTGGCAGACATCGAGGGGGATGGCGGCGCGGGCCGGGACGCGAACCACCACGTCGCCAGCGCGGTCAATCACCACCTCATTGTTCTCCTGATACACCTCGGCTGGCGCGGCGGAGCGCACCAGGATGGCGTCCTCGTCCCAGGCTTCGACCCGCAGATCGCCCTGCACCGCGCCCATTCGCACCCGCGGTTCCGGGCCGGCGGGAAAACGCTGTTCGGTCATTGATATGCTCCTCCGGGGGTAAACGCCCACCGCGTTTCTCGAAACGATTGACCCCTCAGTGCCTCAGTGCCTCAGTGCCTCAGTGCCTCAGTGCCTCAGTGCCTCAGTGCCCTATTCCACCAGCAGTTCGATGCGCTCGCCCTCCTCGAGATCCTGCCACTCCAGCAGCCGCCCGGGGTCGCCCCGTTGCATGGCGCGCAGCAGATCCTCCAGCGCCGAGCCGCTAAGTTGCGGCGCGAGCCGCGCGCCGAGGCGCAGGCCGACATTCACCAGCCCGACGGGGACGGTGACATTGGCCTTCATGCGG
>JAOACN010000050.1 GCA_026417815.1 Chloroflexaceae bacterium
AACACGTATCACCTTTCATTGATTTGCCTCTCCAGGCCGCCTATGGCATCACCGCGGGCGACTTCCCCGCGATTGTGGCCCGCGCCAGCCGGGCGAGCAGCATGCAGGGCAACCCCATCACCCTGACCGACGAGGAACTGACGGCGATTTTGCACGCCGCGTTGTGACCGTGGCGGGCATTCGGTGTTCCTCGGTTGACGCAAAGCCGCGAAGGCGCAAGGCGCTGGCGATTTTGAGGTCGCGGCTTTGCGGCTCTCCCCGCTTATGTTAACGCCGGCAGCGGAATATGGATGCTCTCGCTGCCTGAGGGTTGATGCACCGTCCGCCCCCGGCGGTGGGGTCCGGGGGCGGCTACGCCGCCAGAACCAGTCAAACGTGTGACGTCCGGGGCTCGCCCCAGTTGCATGAGCCGTCGTCCTCCCAACTCTACTTTGTCACTTGCCGCGGCTTCCGCCGCAAGGAGGTTCGGAGGGGTTGCACCCCTCCGGACTTTCCCCTTCCTGGTGCAGCGCGGCCTCGCCGCGCCGCACCGGGAAGGGGAGATCTTCGGCGCCACAGGCCCCCGCAACCCCCGCCAGGGGCAACGTAAGTAGAACCAAGACACCTTTACCTCAAAAGTGAACACGTATCACCTTTCATTGATTTGCCTCTCCAGGCCGCCTATGGTATACTATGCGGCGGTGCATAAGAATACGTTCCCCGATAGCTCAACGGTAGAGCGGCTGACTGTTAATCAGTAGGTTCCTGGTTCGAATCCAGGTCGGGGAGCCACAGAATAACGCATCAGGAAGCGCTCGGCGACAACCGCCGGGCGCTTTGGTTTGGGCCATGTAGCCAATCATGTAGCCAACCTCGGCGGCCGGCAGCGTATGGGGGCGGACGCGGAGGGAGGCGCCACCGCGTCCAACCTGATGGCCGTGGTCGTCTGCACCGCCGCAGCACCCGTTCTGACGATGCTTACGCCGCATGATCAGCGCTCCCATCCGGTTCATCGCCATCGTCCGCCCCTGGCTCATCCGCAAGAAACAGCCCATCCATCGCCTCCGCCGCTACCCGCCTGGTCGCGTCAAGCACATGGCCGTAGACGTTCATCGTGGTGCTGATCTGGCTGTGGCCCAGGATCTCCTGCACCACCCGCGGATGCACGCCCTGCGCGATGAGGGTTGTCGCACAGGAGTGGCGCAGGTCATGAAAGCGCATGTCCGGCAGGTCTGCAGCGACAAGCAATGCCTTGAACTGTCGCAGCAGGTTGCGTGGATCCAGCGGTGTGCCGATCGCTGATGGAAAGACCAGGTCATAATCCTTCCAGGCATCACCAGCCACGCGCCGCTCCAGCGCCTGGCGCTCGGCGTGGCGCAGCAGCGCTCGCTCGACGAAGAGGGGCAATGGCAGCAAGCGAGCGCTGCGCTCGGTCTTCGGCGGCTCGAGCGCCAGCCCGCCCCTGATCCGCTGCACGGTCTGCGCGACGCGCAGGGTGTGCTGCTCCAGGCTGATGTCACGCCAGCGTAACCCGAGCACCTCTCCCTCGCG
>JAOACN010000075.1 GCA_026417815.1 Chloroflexaceae bacterium
AAGATGCCCTCGCTCCCAGGAGAAGTGTGAACACGTACAAAAACCGGTTTATGTTCCATCGGTGTCTGGCGGAGCCGCATTGGAGAGTAACAAACGCCTATGGCCGTCGAGTTCGTGAGATGCCCCACCTGCAAGCAAAAACTCGCCATCATGGACTATGTGACCGAAGGCACGCTGGTGGTGTGCGCCAATCCAGACTGCGGCACCAGCCTGCGCATTGTTGGACGGCGACCGCTGCGGGTGGAGGCGGTGCCCGAGGAAGAGACCTATACGCCCGACTACCGGCCCGAGTCGTATGGCTGATGGCAACCTGCCAGGCAAGAGAGTGAAGAGGGTCCCGGGGTTTCCGCGTTCCCCTGCTGGAAGGGAGCAGCCTGTGGGGCAACCCTCCGGGTTGCCCCACCGGGAAACCTGGAGGTCGTTGTTGACGGGCAGAACCTTTCTGCGGGGACTGCTGCTGGCCACGATCCTGCTGCTCGCCGGTTGTTTGCAGATCAGCGGCGAGACGACGACGATCGATCTCGGGCCAGACGGCGGCAACGTGAGCACCAGCTTCGTTGGCGCGGAAGGCAGCGAGGAGCGCGCGCTGGCCCTGGATCGCCCGGGGGTTGCGGCGCAGGTGATCGTGATGGTCGAGGTGCGCTCGGGCGATCTGGAGGTGAGTCTGTTGCAGCCCGACGGCGCGGTCGCCTTTGTGACGGCCTCGCGTCCCGGCGCGCAGGTCACGCGCTCGGGGGTCGTTCGCGCCGATGCGGCGGGACGCATTCGCTACCGGGTAAGCGCCCGCGGCGCCCGCGACGGGGCGTTTCAGGTGTTTGTGCAGATATGACCCTGTGGAGGGCGCCGGTCCTTACCCTCCCTCACCTCCCTCTCCACCCCAGGTGGAGAGGGAGGGGGCCGAGGGGTGGGTGAGGCCCAGGTCACCCGAACAGCGCGGCGATGGCCGCATGGGGCACCGCGACCAGGTCCACCGGGCTGGTGGCGACCACGCTGGCCGGCGCCGGGCAGCCGTGCAGGAGTTCTTCGTCACCAAAGAGTTCGGTTGGCCCCAGTCGGGCCACCGCCCGCGGCGCCGCGCCGTCGTCACGGCGCACCACGGCGACCTGCCCCCCCACGATCACGAAGAGGTGCTGCTGCGCCTGCCCCTGACGGACGATCAGCGTGCGCGCGGGGAAGTGCAGCGTCTCAGCCTGCGCGGCGAGCTGGCGCAGGGCGACCCGGGGCAGGGCCTGGAAGAACGGCGTTCGCTCCAGGACGCGCACCGTCGCTGCCTGATTCTGGTCAATCCCGGCGCGCGGAACGATCCGTTGCAGGTCGGCGTTGCTCACGAAGAGCAGCACGCTGTCAACGCTGGCGCGATACTCGCGGGTCGCGGCGTGTTTCTCACCATCGCCGATGCCAAAGGTCGCGCCGCGGTGCAGTTCGGCCACCACGCGGCCCTGTTCGCGCACCGCCACTTCGCCCGCCTCGACGATCCACTGCCCCCCTACGGGCTGCCCACTGCCCAGGAGGCGCGTTCCGGCGCGAACGTGGCGCCGTTGCAGCGCGTCGGCGAGGGCGCGGAGTTCGGCGTCGTCGCAGGCGGCGAAGGGTTCTACCTCCCGTAAGAGCCGCAGACGCGCCGCGCGGGCGTCGCCGAAGGCCCGCGAAAGCTGCCGCGCCCATGGGGTGTGCGGAAAGCAGCGCCGGTCGGCCACCTCGCGTTCGGGCCACGGCAGGGCGTCGTAGGCGGCCTGGATGGCGCGACGGGCAAAGGTGAGACCGGCGAGTTGCTCGATTGCCGCTACGGTGTAGCGCAGGACCTCGGCATAGCGCGCGCCCTGCGCGTCGAGAGGCGCGGCGGCGAGGGTCGCCCCGATGCGGGCCTCCTCGTGGTCGAGGGTCACGTCCCAGTTGGCCGTGGCCGCCACGATGTCCAGGCGGTCGTCGAGGGCGCGGGCGCGCCGCGCGCCGTGGTAGGCGCGGAACATTACATAGAGGCCGGCGTAGGTGTGACGAAAGGCGCGCTGGAGCTGTTCGGCCTCGCCATCGGCAGGCGCCAGGGGCCATACCCGCTCCTGCGGGCCGATCTGCCGCAGGGCGACCACGTGCGAGCACCAGGCTGCCGCCCAGAGGCCCGCGGCGAGAATGGCCGCGCTCTGTCCCAGCGGAGCGACGCGCAGCCGCGGGTCGAGCTCCAGCACATAGGCCGCCGTCTGGGCGGCGATGCCCAACCAGAGCAGCAGCCAGCTCCACCGCAGCCACGAGGCGCGCATACTGGCGATGAGCGGCAGCAGCAGTCCCAGCGCCGCCGCGCCGCCGTAGACGGGCGCGGCGATGATCACCTGCAGCGCGAAGGGATCAGCGGGTCGGGCGGCCTGAACCAGCCCGATGGTCAGGCCGCCGCCAAGAAAGGCCAGGACCAGCAGCAGGGCGCTGCCCGCCAGTTCCAGGGGCGAGGCCAGGCGCAGGTCCACGTCGAGCAGGGCGATGAAGCCGGCGAAGAAGAGCAGGGCAAAGCCCGCGTTTTGCAGGAATGACCAGAGCAGGGCCCGTTCTGGAAAGAGGAACCCGCCGCTCACAGCCAGGATTTCGAGGGCCGTAACGAGCAGAAAGGCGTCGAGGGCGCGGGCAAGGGAGGCGCGGCGGTAGTCGGCGTGCAGAGTGATCTGGGCCGCCAGGGCCACGCACCAGAGCAGGGGGGCGATCAGGGCCGTCTCGACGCCGCGCCCGAAGCGCAGGGGCAACGCGGCGAGGGCCAGCACGAAGAGCGTCAGCGTGGCGGCGACAAAGGCCGGGCTGCGCCCGTAGCCGCGTCGGGCGAGGCGGGCAGCAACGGCGTGGACGAGCCACCAGGCCGCCAGCAGCAGGCCCAGGCCCAGAGGCGCCACCACCGCGGCCACGATGACCATCGCCACCACGCGGTTGAGCGGCCCGCCGGCCCACAGCGCGCCGAGGATACGCGCCAGGTGCGCCTGCCAGAAGGCCAGGGCCAGAACCACCGCCAGGGCGGTGTAGGCCGCCGCGAACAGGCCGTAGAGGGCGTAGACCCGCTCCTCGGGAGCCAGGGGCGCGCCAGCGCGCAGCTTCTGCCACAGGGGGCCACTGATGAACCCCAGGGCCTCGCGGCGCAGGTTGGGCATCCCCAGCCAGTCGCTGAGGATGTGGTAGCCGTCCAGCTCCAGCAGCGGGTTGAGGTTGCAGAGGGCCGCCAGGTAGGCCGCCACAGCCAGAGTGTATGCCGCCGCGCCCGGGGCGCCCACGGGCAGCAACGCCGCCGCCAGGGCCGCCATCGAGCCTGCCAGCAGGTCGCAGAGCGGCCCGGCCAGCGAGACGATGATACGCGCGCGGCGCCCGGCCAGCCACATGTCGCTCGTATCCACGAAGGCCGCGGGCATGCCGTAGTAGATCATCACGCCGCCGCGCGGCACGCGCCGCCCAAAGTGTTTCACCGCCAGAGCATGGGCCAGTTCGTGCAACACAAACGAAACCAGTAGCGCCCCCCAGAGGGCCAGCACGCTCATCCCGGCGTTGGTGGCGTCAATCACCACGTAGCGCCCGCCGCCGGCCACCATGGCGAAGGCGCTGAATCCGGCCAGGACGAAGAGGGCCAGCACGATGAGGAAGGGTCGGGTGAAGAACAGCCAGCCGCCGCCACGGTAGAGCGCGCCCGCCAGCGCGTCAACCCCTTTGATGGGAATGGGGTGCGCCCGGAGCGCGCCGGCAACCCGACGGCCCCACCCTTCGAGACTGCGGCGTTCCAGACGCTGCCGCAGCCCACGGTAGATGTCCGCCGGCGCGTCATCAAGGAAGCCGCCGCGGCGCAGACCTTCGACCAGATCCAGCACCGGCAGCAGCCGCCCGAAGCGCGTGAAGCCCAGCAGCGCCAGTTGCTCCACGGTGCGTTCGCCGTCCATCGCCGCCCAGAGGGCGTGCTCGGCGCTGCTCAGGCGCACATAGCCACCCGCAGGGCTGCGCAGCGCGACGAAGGTCTCGCCGTCCTCGACCAGTGTTTCCTCGGTCACGCCCGCGACCGAGCGGGGGCGATAGTAGCGCCGGTCGGCGCGCGCCTGCAACCCCGTCCAGATGCCTGGCGGAGATGACGCCGCCGACGCGCCTGACCGCTGTCTCAGGCTGTCATACAGCCGGCCCGGAGCGCCGGACGCGCTTGCGCGTGCCGCAAGAGTTGCCCAGAAACCTCCGCGCTGGTGGTTCATAGTTCCGGGTGGGTCATTCTTGCCAGAAACCCTTCCAGCCGGCAAGGGTGTGGGGAAACCGGGGTTCTCTGTGGGGGGAAGATTCTTCGCCCCAACTCTCACCTACTTCTCATCAACGGTAGAGAACCAACAATCTGGTTGCAACGTCATGGTAAATGATCAGGCTGAGAGCAACCATAGGGGGAGAAGGAGCAACGATCATGCACGAGTGTGTGGTAACCCTGACCGCCGAATTGCGCGTGTGGCAGGATGAGCGTCTGGGGCGGCGCTGGCGGGTGGCCTATCGCGAGGGCGATGAGGAGACGGTAGTTAGCTTCCCGGATACCGAGGCCCTGGGCGATTTCATCGCCGAACGCTTCGGGCTGACGCTGCTTGACCAGCCCGAGCCGGCGCTCCTGGCGGCGTGAGCGTTAGCGTTGGTGCACGATCGGCAGGAACCACCATTGGCGAACATACACAATATCAACCGGAATGCTCCCCAGGTCGCCGGCTCGGGCCGGATCGGGCCCGCTGCTGAGTTGCAGCACGCCCAGGTAACGTTCCGGGGCCGTCCGTTCGCTATCCAGGTTCCAGTGTAAACTGAGATCAAAAGGTTCTCCGGCGCGCACCGTCGCCGGACCAGTGGCGCCAGCGTTGCCCAGGGGCGCCGGCGACACGACAGTGATGGCCAGGTCCACGCGATCCTCGTTCCATCCCGAGCCAAGATAGTTCTGTGCCAGGACGATCAGGGTCTGGCCGGGCGCATCGCGCAGGCGCAGGTCGCAAAACTCATTGTTGCTCCACCCCGCGCTGATACAGATCACTTCCTCCAGTTGCGGTACGCCATCGGCGGGGCCGTTTACCCCATCGGCAAACACGAAGAGATCCACGTCGAGCGCCGTTGCGCGCCGCACCTCCACGCGCACCCGGGGCGTTCCCGGGGGCGCCGCCACGTCGAGCCGGGCCACGCCGGCCCTTCCATCGAGGGGATCGCCAGGAGTAGGATCCTGGGCAATGTACAGCGTATGCGTCCGGGCGCGGCTGAGGCCAAGCACCCGCAGGGTGAGCGCCTCGGCTGAGATGGTGCGCAGCCCGGTAACGCTCACGGCGCCGCGCGCCTCGGCAGTGCGCGCGACCACGGCGGGCGGAAGTATTGCGCTCAAGGCATTCAAGGCAGCCGGCAACCGCGCCGGGGGCGCCAGACCACCAGCCTCGCTGAAGGTGATTGCGCCCGACAGGTACGCGCCATCGGGCCGGAATGCGTCGCGGGCGATGCGCGCGGTGATCGTTACGGGCCGGGTGGCGCCGGGCGCCAGGACGAGTTGTTCAGGTTCCAGGGTGAACGTTAACCCCGAGTCGCCGCTGGTGGTAGCGTTCCAGGTCGCGGTTACCGGGAGGGGGTTGCGGAAGACGCGGGTGAAGACGCAGACTTCCAGGCAGGCGGGGCTGGCGAAGGCAGGCAGGTTGAGCCTGGCGGGATCGCCGCCGACGCGGGGATCGGCCGCCCTGAACGCGGCAGGCGTTTCATCGAGGAGCAGACCGGCGCGGGCGGCCCGATCCACCTGGAGGCGTCCGGCGCCAGCGGCGAGGGGCGAGGTCGGCGCGCCGTCGGCGGTGGTTGCGGTGGCCGCGGTGGTCATCAACGCCGCACGGATCTCGGCGGGGGTCCAGTCCGGGTGCACCTGGCGGAGCAGGGCAACCGCGCCGGCAGCGTGCGGGGCGGCCATCGAGGTGCCGCTGAGGAAGGCGTAAGCCGGAGCATCCGGCCGCGAGCCGATGGTGGCGGCGAGCACGTTCAGCCCTGGCGCGAGCAGATCGGGCTTGAGGACGCCGGGCGCGGTGCGGTTGGGACCACGGGAACTGAACCAGGCCACCACGTCGGCGGGACCGTCCAGGGCGCGCCGCGCCGGGCCCAGGGACGCCCGGTGGCCAGCGCCGCTGGCGAGCCAGGCGAGCAACCGCCCGCCAGTGGCGGCGTCGAGATGCACCGCGGGTAACGGCAGCGGCGCGATTGGCAGGAGGTTGCCGGCGTTGTCGGGCCAGATGATCACCAGGCCGCCCGCGCCGGCCGCCGCGGCGTACCGAGCGGCGCGTTGCGGATCGATCAACTGGCGGCAGACAACGATGGCGCCCTCGAGACGCACCTGAGCGGCGAAGGGGAGGCAGGCAGGATTGGCGTCGCTGTTCGTTCCGGGCAGCGTGGCCGCGTCAACGATGGGGGTCGGGGGCAGGGCCTCCGCGCCGAAGCCTGCACCGCTCAACGGTGGAGGCAGCGGCCCAACACCCCCGCTGGACGGGCCGAGTTCGCGGACGAAGCGCCGCCCGTGACTGGCAGCGCCAACGCTCAGCACCCAGGGGGCGTTGGCCGGCGCGTTGATGCTGGCGGGATCAGGGCCATTGTTCCCGGCCGCCACGGCAGCCAGAGCGCCGGCCTCGAAGGCGCCGAGCAGCGCCAGGGCCTCCGCATCGCGCCAGGGGTCCACGGGGAAGCCGCCGATCGAGAAATTGATCACCTCCACCCCATCGGCCAACGCCTGGTCAATGGCCTGGAGAATGGCTTCCAGCGGGCAGAGGCCGCCCCCGGCAATGCCGCAGGCATCGTAGGCCACGATGGCCGCGTGGGGCGCCACGCCCGCGAGCGGGCCAGTGGCAACGCCGGCCACGGCGCTCGTTGCCAGCACATGCCCCGCAAGCGTGCTGGCGACGTGGGAGCCATGACCGTTGTCGTCGAAAGGGCTGGGGCGACCGAATGGGTCGCCAGTGCCGGCAGTGGCAGGGAAGGTGTAGGCCCCGATCAGTTTGGCGTTACAGGGAAAAGCGGGATTGAAATCCCTCCGCGCCGGATCACAGACTCCCAGGAAGCGCCCGGAGGGATTGACGGCCAGAAAGCCATCATCGCCACGAGGAGCGAAGGCTGGCGCGAAGGGATCGATACCGCTGTCAATCACGCCGGTCACCATACCCTCGCCGCGCGCCGGAACGACTTGCCCGCGGATCTCGCCTGCCGGGTAGGCCGCGGTGGCGATCCGCAACGCGGTGTTCCCCGTCAGGAGGGCCTGCTCGATCGCCGCAGCGGAGAGAGCGGGCGTATCGGCAAGGGTCAGTTCGCCAGCGTAGAACCCGCCGCCGGGGGTGGCGAGGGGCGCCAGATCGAGCGCGACCACGTCGGGTTGCCCTGGCTGGGTAACGAGCAGGCTGGCTGCCGTGGGCGGCCCGCTGAGGGTCCCGTGGGCCAACTGCAACGCCAGACGGCGCGTCGGGGCGGTGTACGTGACCACGGCCCAACCGGCGCTGGCCTGAAGAGCGCGCTGCCGGGTCGCCTCGCTAGAGGACGTCGGCAGCGTCGCATCCGTCACGGCGGCGACGC
>JAOACN010000182.1 GCA_026417815.1 Chloroflexaceae bacterium
TCGTCAGCGCGCGCAAGGGCAGCGGCGTGTTCGTGCTGGACGTGACGGGGCGCGCGGCCCACGCGGGGGTCGAGCCGGAGCGCGGGGTGAACGCAATCCTGGCGCTGGCCCAGCAGATCATCGCCCTTCAGGGGCTTAACGGGATGCGCCCCGGGGTCACGGTGAACGTCGGCGTGATAGAGGGGGGCGAGGCGGCCAACGTGGTGCCGGCGCGGGCGCGGGCGCTGGTGGACGCGCGGGCGGCGGCGCCGGAGGACATGGCGCCGGTGACCGCGGCGGTGGAGGCCATCGCCGCGAGGGAGACCGTTCCAGGGGCGGTGACGCGGGTCAGCGGAGGGTGGACCTTCGCGCCCATGGCGCGGACGCCGGCGATCGGGCGGCTGGTGGACCTGGCGCGGGCCTGCGCCGGCGAGCTGGGCTTTACCCTGGGCGATACCGCGACCGGCGGGGCGAGTTATGCCAATCTGCTGGCAGGGATGGGTATGCCCGTGCTGGACGGTCTGGGACCGGTGGGCGGCAACTACCATGGTCCCGAGGAATACATCGAGGAGGCCAGTGTCGTGCCGCGCATCGCGCTGGTGGCGCTGCTGATCGCCCGCCGGGCGCAGGATAAATAGGTTCGCTGCGCGGCCCGTTGTGTGATTGTTCGGGGAGGCGCGGAGGGCGCAGCCCTCCGCGATCTCTGGCGCCGCCTGCCGCGGCAGATCTGTCATAGCTTCGCCAGGGCGCGCACCGGCCGCGGGCGGCGCCAGGGGAGGCTACGCCTCTTCTCAGGTGTAGGGTTTTCCGGCGCATCCTCGCGTCGCATGCGCCATCTGGGGCATTGGGACGCCCAACTCCCCCCTCTCCCGCGCGCGGGAGAGGGGGGCAGGGGGGGGTGAGGACCGTAATCGCATTGGAATACCGAAAACCCCTGCTCGCCCAAAAAACCCTACACCTGAGAGGGCTACGCCTCCCCGCGACCCTTTAAACGGTAACGATAGAGCACGGTGAGCACAACGGCAGTTTCGAGGGCAGCGGCGAACACAAAGGCCACGGGCAGGGCGATGGGGCCAAGGGGCCGGATGAGGGCCGCGCTGAGCGCGATGCGAGCGCCAAGTTGCAGCAGATTGGCGAACAGCGGCGTGCGCGTATCATAGCGCCCTACCAGGCCGCGAGTGGCGATCTCGGTGGCCACATATGCGGGCAGACCGAGGGCATAGATCGCCAGGAGGCGATAGGTGAGATCGCCAGCGGCCGCGTCGAACGCGCCGCGTTCGAAGAGCAGGGCAATCAGCGGGCGTCCGAGGGCGATCATCCCAAGGGCGGCGAGGAGACTGGCGCCGGTGGCGATGAGCAACGTGCGCCGCAGGAGGGCACGGAAGGCCGCCAGGTTGTTGGCGACGCCGAAGGCGGCGAGGGCGGGCAGGGCGGCCTGGCCAATCGAAAACCCGAGCAGGCGCACCGGCAACCCGATGAGCAACAGAGCATTGACCAGGGCCCCCACCGTGGCGGTAACGCCGCTGAGACTGGCGAAGGCAACGTCAACGATGTTCCCGGCATAATTGCTTAAGCTCGAGAGGGCATTGGGCCAGAGCAGGCGCAGCGTCTGGCGCAGGTCGGGATCGGCCGGGTTCCATAGCAGGCGCGGTCGGTAGTGGTGGCCGCGCAACGCGGGAACGAGGAACACGATCTGGAGCAGGGCGTCGAAGAGCGAGCCGATGGTGGGGCCAAAGATGCCCACCTCTGGAACCACGAGCGCCACCACCGTTCCAGCGATTAACGTCAGGTTGCGCAGGGCGATTGCCAGGGCGGGGAGGAGGATCTGGTTGCGGCTGACCAGGAGGGCCACCAGGGCGGCTTCACTGATCACCAGCAGCACCTCGAGCAGCAGGATCCGCGTCAGGGTGACGGTGAGGGCCTGGGTAGGCGGATCAAAGCCGGGGGCCAGGATCGTCTGCACGAAAATGGGCGCGGCCAGGGCCGCGAGGAGGCCGAGGGGCGCGAAGGCTCCCAGCAAGGCCGTCAGCGTCAAATTGACCAGGCGATTCGCGGCGGGCGAGCCACCGCGGGCGAAGGCCCGCACCAGCACCGGAACCAGGGCGTTGGTCAGGGCGCCGCCGGCGATCAACAGACCGATGGTTTCGGGGAGGCGAAAGGCCGCATAAAACGCCGCGGCCTCGTCACCGAGGCCGAAGCGGGCATTCAGCAAGATCTGGCGGACGACACCGAGGAGCGCCGAGACCAGGAAACCGGCCATGTAGAGGACCGACGCCTCGGCGACGGTAACCTGCAACGCCGGCCAGTCGCGCAGGGGCGTCTGCCGGAGGCGGGCGAGCAGGTTCAGCGCAGCGTGGTGCAACGGCGTGCCGGCAGGCCTTGCCAGGGCGCATATGAGGGGTATTGTTGGGAGGATGAGGCCCTGAACCATCCCACGGCTACAGGGCGCCTCGGGTTCCCCGCAAAAGACCGGATGAACTAAACGCTCCTGGGAGGGCGCAGCCCTCCCAGACCCTCCCGGGCGGAGCTTTTTGTCGCCTTAGAACAGCAAGCCGCCATCAACCGACAACGTGACGCCGGTGATAAAGCTCGCCTCATCGGAGGCGAGGAAGAGGTAGGCGTTGGCAATGTCCTCGGGGGTGCCGAGGCGGCGCAGGGGAGTGCGTTCGCGCACGCTCTCGAGCACCTTTTCGGGCACCGTGGCGATCATCTCGGTCGCGGTAAAGCCAGGGGCGACGGCATTGACGCGAATATGGCTGGGGCCAAGCTCGCGCGCCCAGGTCTTGGTCATACCAATCACGCCGGACTTGGCGGCGACATAGTTCGTCTGGCCGAAGTTACCGTGGATACCGACGATCGAAGCGGCATTGATGATCGAACCGCCGCCATTCGCGATCATGATTGGCACAACGGCCTTGGCGCAGAGCCAGACGCCCTTGAGGTTGACATTAATCACCGCGTCGAACTGATCCTCGGTCATCTTCTGCATTCGAGCGTCGCGGGTGATGCCAGCATTGTTCACGAGGATATCGATCCGCCCGAACGCCTCGACGGTCGTCCGCACGGCGACCTCAACCGACTCGGCGCGGCTGACGTCGAGGAAGACCGCCTTGGCCTGGCCATCGTTGCGGACAATCTCCTCGGCGACGGCCTGGGCGTTGGCCATATTGATGTCGGCGACCGCGACCCGCGCGCCCTCGCGGGCGAAGGTAAGCGCCGTTACCTTGCCGATACCCTGGCCACCACCGGTGATGAGGGCAACCTTATCTTTCAGTCGCATACCAGCTCCTTAATTCAGGGGCGCCCCTGAGCAACAAAGGCGCGGCCCCGGCGCCGCGCCACGGGTAAAAAGCAGACGTTACTGGCTGCGCTTGGCGAGCCACGCCTCGATCTGCGGCCAGGTACGCTTGCTCGCGCCGCTGCCGACCATCAGACCGATATGGCCGCCCTTCATCTCCAGCAACAGTTTGTCGCGTGAACCAAACTTATCCATCGCCGTGACAGACTGGCAGGTGGGGACGATATGATCGCGGTCGGCGATCACATTGAGCAGATTGGCCTTCACGTTGCGCATATCAACCGTGCGGCCCTCCATCTGCAGCGTCCCCTCCATCAGCCGGTTCTCGCGGAAGAACTCCACGATCCACTGCCGAAAGGCCGCGCCGGGGAAATTCACGCCATCGGTGACCCAGTTGTTCATCGCGAGCCAGGACTCAACCACCGCCGGATTATCGAGGTTGTCCCACAGTTTCAGGTAGTTGAGCACCCAGTTCTCGACCGGCTTCAGCATCTTGTTCCCGTAGTCAATAATCTCGCCGGGAACGTTGCCAAACTGGCGCACCAGTTCATCAACGTTGTAGTAGGGCGTATTGAGCCACTTGTTGAAGGGGCCAGCCTCTTTATTCGAGAAATCGAGGGGCGCGGTGAGGAGCACCAGGTTGCGCAGGCCATCATCGGGGCGCATGGCGGCGTAGATCACCGTAATGGTCGCGCCGATGCACCAGCCGCACATGCTGAACTCGCGCTTGCCGCTATGGCGCTGCATGGCCCGCACCGCCCGCGGGAGGAACTTCAGCGAGAAGTCCTCGAAGTCATACCCCGCATCTTCGGGACCGGGGCGGCCCCAGTCGAGCATATAGACCTCGTAGCCCTGGCGGACCATGTACTCGACGAAGCTATTGCCCGGACGCAGATCGAAAATATCCGGCCGGTTGATCAGCGCGAAGACCAGCAGAAGCGGTACCGGTTTCCGCTGCTCCGGAGGAGTCTGCGGATAGAAGTGGTACAGCTTCATCTTATTGAGCGTCCAGATCACTTCTTTGGGTGTGAGCCCGATCTGAACATGCAACCGATTGGTGGCCAGTCTGGTAAGCGTATCGGTACTCTTGCCGAGGCGTTCCATTTCGGCATAGAGGTTCTGGGTCAACTGTTCAACATCCAGGGTCGGGGGGCTTTGAGTGGTCATCGGCAGCTCCCTTTCTCAGTGTCGGTCTGAATCACCCGTAGCGGCCTGACCAGGGCGCCGGGGGCCACAGGCGAAGCTCGGGATCGACGCCTGGTGGTCTGTGAATTCCGGTTTCCGCTATTCCGCCCGGTCATACTGAGCGAAGCGAAGCATCTTCCGGCGCCTGATGCGGTAGACCCCTCCGCTTCGCTTCCCTCAGGGCTTCGGCTGATGCGCTCGGGGTGACAAATAGCAGGAAACCCGGTTCACAGACTACTTAGCTTTCAGCGGCGGGCTTGCGGGTCCGGCGCGGCTTCGCGGCGACTTCGGCATCTTCTGCGACAGCCTCTTCGGCGGACGCGGCGCCATTGGTCGAGGCGACGACCGCCAATCCGTGGACCGCCTGCAGCAACTCGTCAAGCTGGACCTGCATGTCGTCCAGGCGCATCTCAATATTGGTGAGGCGCGACGCCAGGTTAATCACCTCGGCGCGCGAGGGCATATTGATCTGCGACAGGTAGGTCTCCATGTACTGGTTGACTGCCTGGCGAATCGGGGCGGAGGCTGCGAGGATCGTGTCGAGCTGCAAACCGATGGCGTTGGCGAAGACCTCGGTGTTGACCAGCGCGGCCATTCCTTTGGCCCACGCATCAAGATTGGCGTCGCGAATCGTGCGCCAGGTACCGATCGGATCGTTCGGATTAAACCCGTCAGTCGGGCTCTGGCTCATATCTAGTCTCCTTTGACGGTATGACGCAACACAGGCGTGTCCGGGGCTTGGCAATTTACTTTTAGGGTATTCCAGATAGTTACTGCGCGGTTACATGCGGGCGTGGGTCGGGGTCGGGTCTTCCCTGCTCACGGCGCCGCTCCAGTTCGGGGAGGCTCGGAGAAGCGCAGCCCCTCCGAAAGCCTGCCAGGAGCCGCAGTCCCCTGCCGGACCGTCGCCCTCATCCCCACCGCACCGGTCGTCGAGCCGTGGAGTTGTAGACCACATATGTCATCACTTCCGCACGGCGATCTCGTACACCTGCCGAATGGGGTGCTCGACGCCACTGAGGGCCAGCTCCAGCGCATAGCGCCCGACGCGGGTGGGGGTGAGCCGCAGCCGGTCAGCCTCGATCGGCAGGCAGTCGGCGGCCAGTTCGACCCGGCGGCGCACGTCGGCCAGCGGCTGCCCGGCGGGGTCGCACAGGCGCGCTTCCAGCACGGCGTCTTGAAAGGAGCGGCGCGCGTCGTTGACCACGTACAATGGCAGTTCGATCGCCTCGCCGATGGCGTAGGCCCGTGGCGGGTACAGACAGAAGGCGTACTGCGGGCTGAAGGCCACCTGCATGGCGTAGTAGGAACGCTTGGGCACGCGCCAGTAGTCAACCACGCTCCAGAGAATGGCCGGGTAGGGATCGACGAAGAGAAACGGCACAATCCCCCCGGTGGGGCGGTACTTGTGGGCGCGCAGTCGGTCAATGTAGTAGCGATTGATGAAGATCTGGTAGTCCTGGGACATGTCAATCATCTCGGCCAGCGATTCAGCCTCGTGCCAGGCGATCCAATTTGACATAATATCTGCCTGGAAGCTGTGGCGCTCCTGGAGACGCTCCACGTCAGCCCGGGTGAGACAAGGCGGCATGAACTTCAGCGCGCTCTCCAGATTAGGGAAGCTCTGGGCCCCGAACTCGGTAACAAACGCCATGTTAGCGGGGAAACGCTTGTGCATGACCTCGGCGTCGTCGAGGGTGCCGTAGTTGCGGTACCAGCCGAAGTATACGTGGGCGTCGGTGCCCTTGCGCACATACGGAATGTCAATTTCGCCTGATGAGCGTACCGCCGGGCGGGTTGGATCTTCCTGTTCGGCCACCTCTTTCAGTTGCGTGTCGAGCACGTCGCGGTTCCAACTGAACCCGAAGGCCGTCCAGTAGGTGCGTAGCCGGCTGAGGAGCGACTCGTCGGCGGTGTCTTCGATGACCACTGGTTCGTTGTGCATGCACCAGACGCCGATGCAGGGATGGCTCCCCAGCAGCCGCACCATGTGCCGCACCTGCCGCCGCGCCTCCGGCAGAATACGACGGGCGTAGAGCCACTGGAGCGGGAAGTCCTGCCAGAGTAATATACCGGCCACATTTGCGGCCTCATAAAACGCCGGATGGTCTACATGAGCGTGGACACGCAGCAGGTTCATGTGGCAGACGCGGGCCAGTTCGAGATCCCGGGCGCAGCGTTCAGGGGTCATCGTTGCGATGCGCATGTCGCCGGGCGGGTAGTTGTTACCCTTGACGAGAAAGCGCACGCCGTTGAGATGGGGGATCCAGTTGCGCAGGTCAAAGGTGCGCACGCCGAAGGTGATCCGCTGCGCGTCGCTCAACTGCTCGTCGAGCAGGAGCTCAATCGCCACGTCGTACAGGTCGGGCCGGCCCAGGTCGTGCGTCCACCAGAGGCGGGGGTCGCGCAGCTTCAGCAGCCCGCTGAGTTCCTGGCGCCCGCGGCGCAGCATACGGCGCTGCTCGATGATCTGCGTCTCGCCGCTGAAGGTGCGCGGTACGAAGCGCAGACGCAGGGTCACCTGGGCCTCGATGGCGGCGTCCACGTCCAGGTCAAAGCGCAGTTGCGCCGCGCGCTCGTCGCAGGCCAGGGTGAGCAGGCGCGCGTGCCGCAGCCGCACCGGGCCGCTGGCGTGCAGTTCCACCGGCAGCCAGATGCCGCCGGGGTTGGCCCGGGGGTCGAAGCAGTCCCAGTGGGAGAAGACGCCGGTGATCATGCTCTTGTCGAGTTTGTTGCGCTCATCGGGACAATCCGCTTCCACCAGCAGGGTGTTCTCGGCCTGGAGGATGTCGCTCACCTCGACCTCGTTGGGAATAAAATAGCCCTCGTGGGCGCCGAGGTCCACGCCGTTGAGGTAGGGCCGCGAGTGGTAGAAGATGCCGTTGAGGCGCAACCAGAAGCGCCAGGTCCGGCGCCGGTCCACTGGCGGGCCTCCCGGCGCCAGGACATCGCTGGCGCGCCGTGGGTCAAAGGCGAACTGGCAGCGGTAGACCACTTTTCCGGCGTGCTCTTCGAGGCCGGGGAGTTGCTGCCAGTGGGCCGGCACGCGGGCCGGCAGCCAGCCTTCCTCGCCGCGGGGGTAAATGCCGTTGCGAAAGGCCGTCAGTGGCCGGATCTGCCAGTGATCCGTAAGGGTGTGGAGAAGCATAGCACGTTATTGGAAAGCGGTGGCGCCGCCGCAAGCAGGGGTTCGGGGGCCCGGGGGCCGCAGGCCCCCAGAAGAGAAACCTTTTTCCTTTGCTTTCGGAGGGTTTTCGCCCCTCCGAACCTCCCCGCGGAGGAGCAATCCCAGAGTAGCGTTACCAGCCAGAACAATTCATCATAATTCGCGCAGCACCTGCCAGTATACCGCGATCCGTTGCCGCCGCAGGTCGGGGCGGTGACCCAGCCGGGCCTTGAATGTTTCGACGATCAGTTCGTAAGCGAAGCCGAGACGGAGGAAGGCGCGCAGCGCCCCGGCGAAGCGCCAGCCGTACCACATACGCGCCAGAAGTATTTTACTGCGATTGAAGTGGATGTGCCGCCGCGCCGGGGCCTGGTCGCTGCTTTTGCCTTCGTGGTGCAGCACCGTCGCTTCGGGGAGGTACCAGATCGCCGATGATTCGCCGACGCGCGTGTGTTGCAGGCGCCGCTCCCACTCCACTTCTTCGCTGTACATAAAAAAGCGTTCGTCAAGCAGGCCGGCCCGGTGAATGGCCTCGCCGCGCACGAGCAGGGCCGCGCCCACCAGCCAGTCCACCGGTTGCGCCTGGTCGTCCGGGGTGTCGGCGCAACGGTAGCGGCGCGCCCAGGGGTTGGACGGCCACAGCCGGTCGAGCGCGGTGCTCTCCCAGAAGAAGGTCATGCGGGTGGGAAAGCGCCGCCGGGAGGACTGCACGCTGCCGTCGGCATAGCGCAGTTGCGGCCCCACCGCGACCAGGTCGGGGCGGCTCCGTAGAAAGCGCACCAGCCGCGGAACGGCGTCGCCAACCGGCTCGGTGTCGGGGTTGAGCAGCAGAATGAGGGGCGCGTCGCGGGCCAGCAGCTCGCGCAGGGCCAGGTTGTTGCCCGCGGCGAAGCCCAGGTTGGCCCCGGCCTCAATCAGCCGTACCTGGGGAAAGGCGGCCCGCAGCGCCTCCGGCGTGCCGTCGGCGCTCTGGTTGTCTACGACGATGATTTCGTAGGCGATGCCGCTGCCCGCCAGCGAGGCCTCCACCGCCCGCAGGCAGCGGCACAGTAGATCGCGCACGTTCCATGAGACGATGACAATCGCCAGGTCGGTCACGGGAGGCTCTCATCGGCGACGAGGGTCACGCTGTCGGTATGCCCGGCTTCGGCGAAGATCAGCAGTTCGTTGTGCTCGTGGAGCCAGGAGACGGGGAGCTTGTAGGCTTCCTGGGGGCCGATCTGCCAGAAGCGCCCGATGTTGTGCCCGTTCAACCAGATCTGGCCCTTCTCCAGGCCGCCCGGTTCGAGCCGCAGGGCGCGCAGGTGCGGCAGGGCATTGCGCCCGAAGCAGGTGCGGTACCATGCCGGGCCGGTGGCGGGCGGAGCGCCAGTGCCGACCTCTACGCCGGCGCGGAAGCTCCAGGCCGCCGGGAGGGACCGCGCGGGGTCGTAGGTGACGAGCGTGGCGCGCCAGGGGGCGCCAGCGTAGTCCTGTAGCAGCAGCGCCAGCACGTTGCCGCCGGGCCGCAGCAGGTGGGTGATGTCGTGTTTGATCCAGCCGTGGCTGTGGTGCCGGCTGAAGCGGTCAATCGCCAGGCCATTGACGAAGAGCGCCCCGCTGCCCCGCTCGGCGCTGCTGAAGTGCACAACGGCGCGGCGCCCGTCGGGCACGCTGATTTCCCGCAGCAGCCAGAGGGCCGGCGCGGTGAACGGCAGGCGCCCCAGATGGACGTTGGCGGCGTCGGGGCGCACGGCGTCGGGGCGGACGCGGGCGACCGCTTCCCCGGCGAAGGTCACTTCCTGCCACAGGGCGATCCAGCCCCCGGCAATATCCTCCTCGACGCCGCCCAGGTACAGGGTGTCGAGCAACCCCTTGCGCTCGCCCAGCCCGAGGCCGTAGTTGAAGCGCCCGAGATTATCGGCCAGGAGGCGCAGGTCGTGGCGCCCGGCGGCCAGCCGGAGCGGCAGGGTATAGCGCGGCCCGGCGGGGTCAATCCCCAGGACGCCAAGTTCCTCCCCGTTAACGAACACGCGGAGGCGATCGCTCACCCCGGGCGCAACCAGGGTGGTATCCAGGGGCGCGTCCAGTTTGACGAGGGCGCGGTACCAGCCGTAGCCATGGTCGCAGCCGAGTTGTTCCAGGGGGCAGGGCCCCTCCAGGGCATGCCAGCCTTCCTCGGTGGTCAGATCGGCCACCGGGCAACGTTCGACGGGAAGCGTCAGGCGCGCCCGTCGCGGCGGGACGGGCCGCGGGGCGATCCGCGGCTCGCCGTTGGGGGTGGGCACGCAGTGGGCCGCCGCCTCCGCGCTGAGGACCATGACCCGCAGCGTCCCGGCGGCACCCCGCAGGTCGAGGGTGGCCCGGTCCTCGGCGATCCAGTAGCGCAGGCGCAGGGTCGTCGCGTCCAGGCGCGCCTGCATCCCCGCCCCTGGCCGCAGCAGTTCCAGGGGCGCGCCGAGGCCGGGCAGGGCCAGTTCCAGCTCGCCCTGTTCGCCGGGCTGGCCGTAAACTATCAACAGATGGCCGGAGTCGTCGCTCCAGAAGCCCAGCAGGCGCCCGGTATGGCAGACGAGGGTCATCCCCTCCCCCAGCGGCAGGTGGGCGAAGAGCGGGCGGATGCTGCCCGGTTCCACCTCCACGCTCAGGTGGCGCGGCGGGTCGTCCAGCAGGACCTGGTAGGTCCGGCCCTCCAGGTCGGGGTTCTGGAGGAAGGTGGCCCGGAAGCGACGCCAGGCTTCGGGCGCGTCAGGGCCGGCGCGCGCGGTGCGGAAGGGGGCCGCGCCGCCCTCGCTGCGCCCGCGCACGGCCGGGGGAACGAGCACGGTCAGGCCCCCCGGCCTGGCATCGGCCAGGATGGGGGCCAGGCGCGCGCCAAAGCAGGCCAGGAAGAGATGGTGGCGGCGGGCGACCAGGGCCTTTTCGCGCAGTTCGCCGTACTCGCTCACCGGGGCGTCATAGTCGTAGCTGGTGGTCATGTGCACCAGATCGCCGCCGACGGTGCGCCCGCCCCAGAAGCCGAAGTTGGTGCCCCCGGCCCACATCCAGTGGGAAAAGCCGGCGCAGCCCACGGCAGTAAGCTGGTGGAGGATCATATCCAGTTTCGCCGCCGTCTTGCGCGTCTGGCGGCTCATACCCCAGGCGTCGAACCAGCCGCTCCACAACTCGCTGACGATCATGGGATTATCGGGCCAGACGGCGCGGGTCTGGACGAGCTTCTCGGCGATGCCGCTCCAGCCATTGCGGAACTCCGGCCACTCACGGGTTGCGCCCATGCAGGTGTACAGCGGGACCTCGATGCCCCGTTCCACCAGGGCGCGGGCCAGGGTTTGCTGGTGGGCATCGTGGCCATAGACGCCGGAGGCCCAGTGCTCATTCTCGATCTGACAGAGGATCACCGGGCCGCCGCGGGTGAACTGGCGCGGGGCGATGATCGGCAGCAGGTGGTCGAACCAGCGCAGCGCCGCGCCCAGGTAGCCCGGGCTATCCACGCGCAGGCGAATGGCCGGGTCGGCGCTGAGCCAGGCGGGGATGCCGCCATTCTCCCACTCGGCGCAGATGTAGGGGCCGGGGCGCACGATGGCCTTCAGGCCCAGGTCGTGGCAGAGGTCGAGAAAGGCGCCCAGGTCGGCCTCGGCGTGGAAGTCGAACACGCCGGGATGGGGTTCGTGGCGGTTCCAGGGGATGACGGTATCAATCGTGTTGAGACCGGCCCAGCGGGCCTGTTCGAGCAGGGGCCGCCACTCGGCGCGGGGCCAGCGGAAGTAGTGGACGCAGCCGGCCAGCAGGTACAATGGCTCGCCATTGAGGTGGAGACCGTCGCGGTCAACTTTGACTGAGGGCGTCACGGGTTAGTCCTTATTATCCTGACAGTGATCCTTATGGGATTATATCAAACCCCCTTTGACAGGCGGAAGGACCTGTACCAGCGGGAAGATCCGGACCCCCGCGCGCCCCCGCGGGGAGGGGTGTGGGGAAACCAGGTTTCCCCACACCCCTCGCTGCTGAAATCCTTGCCGAGACACAGTCTCGTTGTAGTACCATGCGCCTGAGTTGAAAGGAAAGCCTGCCCTATGACCTCACTTCACCGTCTCATTGCCATCATGACGATCTGGATCGTCACCGGCGCGGTGCTGATCTCGATGTTCAGCGTGTCGTTCCTGGGTGCGCTGACGCCGCTGTGGCTGCTGCTGCTGACCGCGCTGATCGTCGGCGGCGCGACCTTCGCGACGGTGGTGCTGGCGCGGACAGGTTAGCGCTCCGTCCGAGCACATATGATGGACTGCCCCTCTCTGGTAAGGCCGGAGCATTGACGCAGCCGATACTTCGGCCGTATATCGCTCGGACGGAGGGAACCTGGGCTTGACGAAGAAAGATGAGGTTCAGGCGCGGCAAGTGAAGTTGAGGCGGCCCTGCTCAGTAGAGAAGCGATGACAGGCAGAATCAGGCGGTGATATAAACAAGATCGCCTGGCTGGATGGTTGCCAGCGCCAGCGCGACTTTTGGCATCAGCGGTCGGAGCGTCGCGAGACGATTGTTTGGGGCTACGAGAACCACAATTCCCAGCATCGTTGAGCGAAGGTTCTGTTGATACTCCACGTTTTGATCGGCGGTGACAAAGACCTCGAATGCGCTCTCGGCCAGGCGCAATAGTTCACTGTTCTTCGTTCCCGCCCACCCCATTTCAGGCACTGTCGAGACGGTATGCCCTGGAAGATCATATTTCAGCTTGCGTGGCAAGCATTCGTCGAGTAGCACCTTCATAGCGGCTGCGTCAGCAAGATCTGCTTGAGTTGTTCCAGAACGCTGATCGCCTGATCGCGTTCCACTGTCGGAAAGTCGTCCAGGAATTCCTGGAGCGACTGGCCGCCTTCAAGATAGTCGAGCAAGGTCTGAACCGGAACGCGTGTTCCAGCAAAAACCGGTGTTCCGCCCAGGATGTCCTGATCACGAATGATCACCTTATGCTGAGGCATCACCGTCTCCTTTCGTGTGCAGGGCCTACAATAGCACAATCACCGCGCCGGTGGTGAGGGCTACGATGAAATTCACCTCTCTCTGCGCCTCCTTCTCGCCACACGCCACCGGATCGCGTCTTCCCCCTTGCGCTTCTCGCTGTGACGCAATAGAGAAGCGCGAAAGGTCTCACCAGACCCGGCAGAATGGGCAAAGTTGCTCTACATTTCTATAAGCCAGACCGAATCAATTGTTCCGCTTTGCTTTTCATGATCAACAAGATTCTTTTTGTTTAATTCAATAAGTCCCCAGCTTACCTCCTGCTGTGTTGGTATTCCATCGATCTTTCCTATGAGTTGATCGTCCAACCATGAGCGTTGTACTCCGGTTTGCTTTGAGACGGCACCTCGCTCTGGAAGTAATCGAAGGATATGCGGAGAGGAAACACGTGAAAGTTTAGACGAAGACTCTCGAGGACCTGGATTCGTGATCTTTGAAGCACCCAGGAGCCTGGCGCGTTCTTCCTGGAGTTCTGCTTCGCGAGCCCGAATACGCTCTCTATCTCTGGCAAGGGTGCGCAATTCTTCGTCAATCGTTTCTATTCTCTGCTGCTTTTCACGATTTTCTTTCTGGTATAATTGGATAACATCTGGAATCGCACCACTTCTGTTTCTGTCCGCATCGAGTAATTCACTAATTTCATGCGCAATCCGGGGATCTATTCAGAGCGATGGACGTTCAGAAGTTGGTACCGCGGTAAAGTTCCAGACCGGAGCGCTTCGGTCAAGACGAATATTTGAAAGATATTGCCATCTGTAAGGACAGCAACCGTGGCCAACCTGGAATGATCGTACTTTCTGAAGACATAGAATTCTAGTTGATGTACATAGTTTTCAAGCCTTGTGCCAGGTGATTTGGTCTCTACGATAATACCTGTAGGAAACTTGTCCACGACAATGTCTACATAACCGCGACCCGTTTTTGCTTCGTAGTTAAAATCACCATCATCATAACCTAATGCTCGTAAGAATGGAAGAACGATTTTAATCTTTACATCCTTCTCGCTTCGCATCTCGCTGGTAGATAGTTCGGCGATTTTGCGGAAAGCTTCTTCAAGAGACATACGCATAGTTTTTTTCCTCAAAAGATTGTCGGAATACGTTTAGGGAGTGTATGCAAACTGTGAATTAAGTATGAAATCCTCCCCACCCAGACACACCCTCCCCAATCCAAAATCCAAAATCATCCCCCCCACCCCCGCGCCCGTTCCACCGCCCGTTGCCAGCGCGCCAGCAGCTCGGCGCGCGCGGGGGCCTCCAGGCGCGGCTCGAAGGTCCGCGCGCCCTGGTCGAGGAGGCGCGGCAGGGCCTCTGGCCCGTTCCAGACGCCCGCCCCCAGGCC
>JAOACN010000216.1 GCA_026417815.1 Chloroflexaceae bacterium
AACTTTCCCCTTCCTGGTGCGCGCGGCTTCGCCGCGCCGCACCAGGAAGGGGAGATCTTCGGGGGCCTGCGGCCCCCGCAATCCCCGCCAGGGGCAACGTGACAAAGAAGAATTAGGAGGGGACCGGGCCATGTACGACTCGATCATTCTACGCAACGTATCGCGGCTGATGTTTCCCATCCTGCTGTTGCTTTCGTTGTTCATGCTGGTGCGCGGGCACAACTTGCCGGGCGGGGGCTTTATCGGCGGTCTGGTGGCGGCATCGGCGTTCATTCTGCAGATTATCGCCTATGGGTCGACATATGTGCGAACCACGTTTCGGATCAACTTTCTCAACCTGGCGGCGTTCGGCGTGATCTTCGCGGGGCTATGGGGCCTGATCGGCCTGGCCACCGGTCAGGCGTACATGCTGGCCTTCTGGCTCAAAGAGCCGATCCCGGGGATCGGGAAACTGGGCACGCCGGTGTTGTTTGATGTTGGCGTCTATCTGACAGTGATCGGCGTGACGACGCAACTGGCGCTGGTGCTCGCCGAGGAGCCAACGCTCTACCCGATCCCACGCCCTCCGGCCCGCAGGGACGCGGTGGCGCCCGAGGTGTAGGTACAATGTTCGATTGCGGATTGTCGCACGCAGACTCTCAGCAAGCTCCAGCAATGACGCATCTCCGGTCCATTCACGAGATAGAGCAGTTCTCTTCAGATTGTGAAGCCCGGAGCGTCAGATGTACCCGTCGGGACGCAGCGTGCTGCGTCCGTACGGTACGGACGGCCGCTGTTGAGAGAAAAGGACGCAGCCCGCGGCGTCAGGACGCAGGGCCGCTGTTGAGAGATGGCGTAGGACTGCTCTATCAGGTGTAAGCCATGAATCTCATTCTTTCCCTGGTTGTCGGGACGCTGTTCGCCGGGGGCATCTACCTGGTGCTGCGCCGCAGCGTGGTCAAGCTGATCCTGGGTCTGGTGCTGTTCAGCCACGGCGCGCACCTGCTCATCTTCCTCATGGGCGACGGCCTGGTCAAGGCGCGCACGCCCTTCGTCAGGGCGGAGACCGGCGTGGCCCCCCCGGACTCCGCCGATCCGCTCGTCCAGGCCTTGATCCTGACGGCAATTGTGATCAGTCTCGGCCTGCTCACCTTCGTGATGGCGCTGGCCTACCGCGCCGACCAGGCCGTTGGGAGCGACAATCTGGACGATATGACCTCGACTGACCAGTTGTAGAGTACTGACCGGAATACTTGATCCGCTGAGGACACCGAGCGGTGTGGCTCGCTGCACTCGCGCCACCGTCATTGCAGGTCAATCGTTTCGAGAAACGCTACAGGGAAGACCAATGGCACACCACTTGTTTCTCCCCCTGATCGTCCCGCTTTTGAGCGCCGGTGTGGCGACGATCGTGAGCCGACGGCGCATCTGGGCGCGGGTGATCGCCGTAGCCGCCACGCTCTTCAACCTGGGGTACGGGGCCTGGTTACTGGTAACCGTCGCCGTGATGGGCCGGCAGGTCACCCAGGCAGGAGGCTGGGTGGCGCCTTTTGGCATCACGCTGATGGCTGACGGCCTGAGCGCGATCATGCTCCTGCTCACCGCCCTGCTGACCCTGGTGACGATCATGTTCAGCTTCGCCACGATTGACGCGCGGCAGGAGCGTTTTTACTACTACCCGCTGCTGTTACTGCTGATGTTCGGCTGCAGCGGGGCCTTCCTGACCGGCGATCTCTTCAACCTCTACGTGTGGTTCGAGATCCTGCTGGTGGCCTCCTTCGGGTTGATCACCCTTGGCGGCTCCCGGGCGCAACTCGAGGGCGGCCTGAAGTACGTGGTGTTGAACCTGTTCGCGAGCCTCTGCTTCCTGGTTGGCGCGGGGCTGATCTACGGAGTGGCCGGCACGCTCAACATGGCCCACCTGGCCGAACGGCTGAACGCGATCCAGGAACCCACCCTGGTGACGGCAGTGGCCGGCTTCTTCCTGATCGCCTTTGGCAGCAAGGCCGCCCTGGCGCCAGTGTTTTTCTGGCTGCCCACCAGTTACCATACCCCGAGCATCGCCGTCACCGCGCTGTTTGGCGGTTTGCTCTCCAAGGTGGGGATCTACGCCCTGTACCGGGTCTTTGGCACGGTGTTCCAGAGCGAACTGGCGCGGCTGGCGCCGCTGATCCTGGCGGTGGCCGGTGTGACCATGGTGGTGGGGGTGATCGGGGCGATGGCCCAGGTGAACGTGCGACGCATCCTGGCCTTTCACATCGTCAGCCAGGTGGGCTACATGGCCATGGGTCTGGGCCTGGCCAGCGTGGCGGGGCTGACGGCGGGCATTCTGTTCATGGCCCACAACATCGTGGTCAAGACGGCCCTGTTCCTGATCGGCGGGGCGGCGGAACACCTCACCGGCACGGGCGAACTGAAGCAGATGGGCGGCATGGCCAGGCGCGAACCCTTCCTGGCGGTGCTCTGGCTGCTGGCCAGCTTCGCGCTGGTGGGCATTCCGCCCCTGAGTGGCTTCTTCGGCAAGCTCGGGCTGATCCAGGCCGGGGTGGCGCAGGAACAGTGGCTGATCGTCGGCGTGGCGGCCGGGGTCAGTCTGTTCACCCTGTTCTCGATGCTGAAGATCTGGAACGAGGTCTTCTGGAAGAAGGCGTACAGTGACCTGAGCCACCTGCCGCGCGCCGGGGCGGGGCTGCTGGCGCCAGCGGTCATCCTGGTCGCGGTGAGCATCGCGCTGGGCCTTGGCGCGGCCCCGGCGCTGGAGTACAGCGTCCTGGCGGCGGAGCAGGCCCTGGATACCGCGGGCCTGGCGCGCGATGTCTGCGGCCCCGATAGCTGCGATACGGTTGAACTGGCGGTGGCGCGGTAATGATTATGGATTGCCGATTTTGGATTGCGGATTGGGCGAGGAACATGCGGAACTGCGTGCGGGGGGAATTTCCAGTAGAGCGAAGCTCTCGCAAACCTTCTAAGAAGGCAGGGGTGTGGGGAAACCAGGTTTTCCCTATCAATCCAGCCGGCTTTGTGCAGATGAAATGGGGTCTGTACGATGAGCGCATTTCAGATCGGGATGACCATCCTCATGCTGGTGGTAAGCGTGTCGTTGGGCGCCGCGGTGTGGCGACTGCTGCGGGGGCCGAGCATTCCCGACCGGGCGGTCGCCTTTGATCTGATCGTGGTCCACGTGGTGGGGCTGATCACCATGTTCGTGGTCACCACTGGCGAGCTGGTGCTCCTCGACACGTTGATCGTCATCTCGGTGCTGGGGTTCCTGGGCACGGTGGCCATCGCCCGCTTGATTGAAGTGGGGAGGAACTGATGACACCGCTGGAAATCATTACCCTGGCGATTACGCTGGTCGGGGTCTTCTTCGTGGTGGTTTCATCGGTCGGGCTGGTGCGCCTGCCGGACCTGTACACGCGCGTCCATGCGGGCGGCAAGTCGGGCACGCTGGGCATCATCGGGGTGCTTCTGGGCGCGGGGATCTTCTTCATCACCGACCTGCGGATCGTTATCAAGATGCTAATTCTGATCGCCTTTTTCTTCATCACCGGACCCGTGGCGGCGCACATGCTCGACCGGGCGGCCCTCTTGAGCGGGGTGAAACCGATGGAGGGCACCCGCCCGAACGATCTTGAGGGGCGCTACGATCCGGAGACGCGGCGGTTGAGTTAGAGGTTGTTCTTTTTCACGTTTGACAGACGGTTGGAGGAGGGTGGGGAACCCGGGTTTCCCCACGCCCCTGCCGGTGGGGAGGGCTGCGCCCTCCCAGGCGCCCTTGCTGCTCCAGGAGGGTGGGGAACCCGGCTTTCCCCACGCCCCTGCCGGTGGGGACGGCCGCGCCCCCCCAGGCGCCCTGGCTGCGCCAGGAGGGTGGGGAACCCGGCCTTCCCCACGCCCCTGCCGGTGGGGAGGGCCGCGCCCTCCCAGGCGCCCTTGCTGCTTCAGGAGGGTGGGGAAACCCGGTTTCCCCACGCCCCTCCCTGCCGGTGGGGACGGCCGCGCCCTCCCAGGCGCCCTTGCTGCTCCAGGAGGGTGGGGAAACCGGGGTTCCCCACGCCCCTCCCTCCGGGCAGGGTCGACTCCCAACAACGGTTCTACACGTGGTTCTGGGCGGCTACGCCGCCAGAGTCACTGCAACAGCCCGGGTTCGGGGCTTGCCTTATGGACTGTCCATATTTGCTTAGGCGAAACGTTGCGGTTACAATACAGCGCAGCCCTGTCGCCTGAAATTCTTGCTGTGTCGTAAGAGTGGGAACGGTACGATGCTAACCGCGATCGTTCTGAGCATGCTGGCCCTGGCGCCAATCGGCCTGCTGGCCCGGCATTGGCCCCGTCCGCCGATCGGCTGGGTGCTGGCCCTGCTGCCGCTGGCAGCCTTCGCCGGCTTTGCCGCCCGCGCTCCCCTGGTCCTGGACGGGGGCGTCTTGACCGAGTCGCTCCCCTGGGTGCCCGAGATGGGCCTGAGCATCCGCTTCAGCCTCGACGGGCTGAGCCTGCTCTTCGCCCTGCTGGTGAGCGGCATCGGGACGCTGATTTTTCTTTACACCGCCTACTATCTGGCCGGCGACCCGGGCATGGGGCGCTTCTACGTCTACCTGGCGATCTTCATGGGCTCGATGCTCGGGGTGGTGCTGGCCGACAATGTGCTGCTGCTGTTCATCTTCTGGGAGCTTACCTCGGTGAGCTCGTACCTGCTGGTCGGCTACAAGCACGATTACCCCGAGGCGCGGCGGGGGGCGCAGATGGGCCTGCTGATCACCGTCGGCGGGGGCCTGGCGCTGCTGGTGGGCCTGGTGCTGTTAAGCAACGTCGCCGGGTCGTTCGAGCTCTCGGAGATCATCGCCGCGGGCGAGGAACTGCGCGCTTCGCCGTTCTACACGCCGGCGCTGCTGTTGGTCTTCCTGGGCTGCTTCACCAAGTCGGCCCAGTTCCCGTTCCACATCTGGTTACCCAACGCGATGCAGGCCCCGACGCCGGCCAGCGCCTACCTGCACTCGGCCACGATGGTGAAAGCGGGGGTCTACCTGCTGGCCCGGTTGCAGCCGGCGCTGAGTGAGACGCCGCTGTGGACCTACACGCTCACGGCGGTGGGCGCCGCTACGATGCTCGTCGGCGCGATGATCGCGCTGCGGAAAGATGATATTAAGGGGTTGCTGGCCTACAGCACGGTGAGTCTGCTCGGCACGATGGTGCTGTTGACCGGCATTGGCGGCCACGACGCCCCTGTGGCCCTGGTGACACTTATCCTGGCCCATGCCCTCTATAAAGGGGCGCTGTTTATGCTGGCCGGGGCGGTGGACCACGAGGCCGGCACGCGCAAACTCAGCGAACTGGGCGGCCTGGGCCGGGAGATGCCGCGCACCCTGGTGTTGACGAGCCTGGCGGCCCTCTCCGCCGCGGGCATCCCGCCGCTGTTCGGCTTCGTGGCCAAAGAGGAGGTGCTTCACGCAGCGACCCACAGCAAGCTTGCGCCGGGAGTGGCCACGCTGATCGTCGGCGCGACGGTGGTGGCGGCAGTGCTCGGCATCCTCTATGCGTGGCGGCTGGTGAGCGGGATCTTCTTCGGCCCGGCAGCGCCCCGGAAGAAGGCCCATGTCCACGACGCGCCCATCGGCATGCTCGTCGCGCCGGGGGTGCTGACGCTGCTCTCGGTGATCCTGCCCCTGGGCCTGTTGCCCGTGGTCTCGGCGTTGCTCCAGCCGGCAGTGATAGCGATCGCGGGCGAGCCTGAAGAGGTCAGCCTGCACCTGATGCCCTCGGCGCTGAGCCTGCCGGTGGTGCTGAGCCTGGTTGCCATCGGCAGCGGCGCCGCCCTGACGCGCTTCGTGAAGCAGATCAGCGCGGCGCCCTCTCCCCTCCCGGGCTGGCTGGATGGCGACCGGATCTATGACGCGGCCATCAGCGGGTTGCTGGACGGCACGACGGTCTTCACCCGGGCGGTACAGAATGGCCGGCTGCGGAACTACATCCGCTACTCGTTGCTGGCCCTCCTGGCGGTCATCCTCATCCCGCTGGCGCTGTTCGCCCTCGGCAGCGCGCCGATGCCCGATCTGTCCAACGTTACGTAGCTGGAGATCGTGACGGCCCTGCTCGTGCCCCTGGCGATACTGGGAACGCTGCGCGCCCGTTCGCGGCTGGGGGCGATCATCGTGACCGGGGTCGTGGGGGCGATGGTCTCGTTCATGTTCGTGATCTACAGCGGTCCCGACCTGGCGCTGACCCAGCTCCTGGTCGAGGTGATCTCGACGGTCTTCTTCTTGCTGGTGTTCGCGGTGCTCCCGGCCTCGTTCCAGCGGTTGTCGTCTGCCGCTACGCGGGCGCGCGACGCGGTGATCGCCCTGAGCATCGGCGCGACGATGGCGGCCTTTACCTGGATCGCGGCGAGCAGTAAGCTGTTTCCACCAATCAGCGCCGTGTTCAAAGCTGAGGCCCTGGCGGCGGGCAAGGGCGAAAACGTGGTCAATGTGATCCTGGTGGACTTCCGCGGCTTTGATACGATGGGCGAGATTACGGTGCTGTTTATCGCCCTGCTGGGGACCTACGCCATGTTGCGGCTGCGGCCCGAGTCCGACCCCGCGATTGCCGAGATGCGCGGCAAGACAGGGCCGGATGCGTTCGCCCTGGGGCGACGTGGCCGGCGCGAGATGGGCGTCCCCAGCCGTGACGCGCGCGAGAACGGGCAGGACGGGGCAGCAGCGCCGGTGGGGCAGGCGGGGGAGAGGCAGGAAGGGGGGTGAGGGGTTCATGTACGAGTCAATGATTCTCCGCACGATCGCCCGGTTGATGTTGCCGCTCCTGCTTTTGCTTTCGCTGTTCATGGTGGTGCGGGGGCACCATCTGCCGGGCGGGGGCTTCGTGGGCGGGTTGCTGGCCTCGGCGGCGATCATTCTGCAGATCGTGGCCTTCGGCCCGGACCACGCGCGCGAGATTGTGCCCGTCAACTACCTGCGGGTGGCGGCGATCGGGGTCGGTTTCGCCGCATGCTGGGGGTTGCTGGCCCTGTTCCAGGGCGAGCCATTTATGGCCGCGCGCTGGCTGGACACGCCGATCCCGGGCATTGGCAAGCTCGGCACACCGGTGATGTTCGACATCGGCGTCTACCTGACGGTCATCGGCGTAACGACGCAACTGGCCCTGGTACTGGCCGAAGAGCCGACGCTCTACCCGCTGCGGCGCTCTCCCCCTCCCCAGACGGAGCCAGTGGCGCCGGAGGGGTAGCACGATTTTGGATTTTGGATTGCCGCATATGGCGTCCCGGGTGGTCCTTGCCTTCTCCCGCCCGCGCTATGCTCGGCGCGCCTCCCTACCTTCGGCGGGGGAGCGGGTGAGAACCCGAATCACCGATTTTCATCATCAGGAGTGACGAGCCTATGACCTTTATCCTCTCCCTGGTGGTCGGAAGTCTGTTTGCAGGGGCCGCGTATCTGATGCTGCGCCGGAGCCTGGTCAAGCTGATCCTGGGCCTGGTGCTGCTCAGCCACGGCACCAACCTGTTGCTCTTCCTGATGGGCGACGGCGTGGTCAAGGGCATGCCGCCGTTCGTGGACGAGGCCACCGGCGTCACCCCGACAACAGCTGCCGACCCGCTGAACCAGGCGCTGATCCTGACGGCGATTGTGATCAACTTCGGCTTCACCGCCTTTATCCTCTCCCTGGCCTACCGGGCCAACCAGGCGGTGAACAGTGACGACCTCGATGATATGGTCGAGACCGACCGGCTCTAGAGCACTGACCGGAATGCTTGATCCTCTGAGGAAACTGAGCCGTGCGGCTCGCTACGCTTGCGCCGCTATCGTTGCGGATCAACGTTTTCGCGAAACGCTATAGAACGGGCATATGGCAAACCACCTCTTTTTCCCCCTGCTCGTCCCGCTGTTGAGCGCAGTGCTGGCGGCCCTGGTGGGCCAGCGGCGGGTGATCGCCCGCTCAATCGCGCTGGCAGCCGTGCTCTTCGACCTGGGCTACAGCATCTGGCTACTGTTCGCAGTCGGCGCGACGGGGCGCCTGATTACCCAGGCGGACGATTTCGCCGCGCCGTTCGGCATCTCGCTGGTGGCCGACGGGTTGAGCGCGATCATGCTCACGCTCACCTCGATCATGATGCTGGTGACCGTGCTCTACAGCTTCAGCACCGTCAGTCCCTACCGCGAACGTTACTACTACTACCCGCTGCTGCTCCTGCTGTTGTTTGGCTGCGGCGGGGCCTTTCTCACCGGC
>JAOACN010000233.1 GCA_026417815.1 Chloroflexaceae bacterium
CCAGCACGGCACGGCGGTGGTCGTGCTTGCGGCGCTGAGCAACGCCCTGCGGCTGGTGGGCAAGCGCCTGGGTGAAGTGCGGGCGGGGGGAAACGGGGTCGGCGCCGCCGGGACGGCGATCATCCGCGGGGTGCTCGAAGCGGGGATCGGCGAGATCATCGCCGTGGATCGTCACGGCATTCTGCGCGAGGGCGATGACGCCGTGCAGACCCCGATGCAGCGCATCGTCGCCTCACAGACGAACCGCGATCGCCGCCGCGGGCACCTGCGCGAGGCCCTGGAGGGCGCCGATGTGTTTATCGGCGTTTCCAGAGGCAACCTGCTGACTCCGGATATGGTGCGGGAGATGGGGCCGGATCCGATTGTGTTCACCCTGGCCAATCCTGTTCCCGAAGGCGACCCGGATATGTTGCGCCAGTATGCCCGCGTGGTGGCGACGGGCCGCTCCGACCAGCCCAACCAGATCAACAATGTGTTGAGCTTCCCCGGCATCTTCCGTGGCGCCCTCGATGTGCATGCCCGCCACATGACCACCGCCATGCGTCTGGCGGCCGCCGAGGCCCTGGCCGGGGTGATCCCGCCCGAGGAAATCAGCGAGGAGTACATCATTCCCAGCGTGTTCAACCGCCACGTGGTACCCGTCATCGCCCATGCCGTGGCACTGGCGGCGATTGAGGAGGGCGTGGCGCGCCGCGACCATTTGCCTGCCGGGGGTGATTAGGACAGTGATGGAAATGACGCGCTGAAGGCACTGAACCCGGCCGCAGCGCGCGAGACCTGCTCTGGCTCGGATGGGCAGCATACGGACCGGTTGCCAACAACAATGTGATCCGGGAAAGCCAGACCCTCCCTCTTCAGGCGGCATTGATGCGCCGGGGGGGACGTGGGGCGCGGGGCGCGCGCTCGCGGCGTTCCTGCGCGGTTGCTGTTTGCGGGTTCGCGGGCTTGATGATCGGTCCCTGCTCGCGACGGGCACGACCCATCCAGCGCCAGTAGGCCCGGTCTCGCAACGGACGCACCGACGGCGGCGCAAGGTGCGGGTTGAACTCGCGGCTGCTGTACCAGCGACGTGGCTTCATCGGGGGAACTCCACTGCGAACACCGGAACGCCTGGCGACACCCTGTTGCAAATGCTTTACACTGTACGAACCGGAGTACTACGAAGCTGTATCGTAACAGTCGCTTAAGGCGACAACGGGGAGGGGTGAATACCCCTCCCCGTTGTAAAGTTGGACGAGTATTATAGCGAGGCATGGCAGGATTGTCAAGCATCGGATTACTCTGGTCAGGGCCTACGCACCATCTGTCTCCCGCGGCGGGGTGTGGGCCGGTGGAGCCGCTCGAGGGAACTTGCCCACGCCCTGCGCCCCTCCGAACCTCCTTGTGGGCAGGGGTGTGGGGAAACCCGGTTTCCCCACACCTCTGCCCACCGTCTGGAGCGCGGAGTCACGTTACTTGCGATTGCGGTTCCGCAAGAAGGGCGGAATATCGAGATCATCGCTGCTGCTGAAACTCGGGGCGACCCGCGGTTGCGGCGCGGGTTGCGGCTGACGCGATACCGGATTGGGCTGCGGGTGGTGCGCGGTGGCATGGCCGGCGCTGGTGGCCGGGGTGGGATAGGAGCGGGACCGCTGGGCGCTGGCGTTGGGCTTGGTGAGATCAAAGCCGGTGGCAATCAGCGTAACCTTGATCTCGCCGGGCGGGTAGGTCGGGTCAATCACCGCGCCGACCATAATGTGCGCGTCGGGATCCACCTGCTTGGCGACGATGTCGGCGGCCTCGTAGACTTCGAGGATGCCGAGATCCTCGCCGCCGGTCACGTTGAAGAGCACACCCTTGGCGCCATCAATGCTGACTTCGAGCAACGGGCTGGCGATGGCCTGGTTCACCGCATCAACGGCGCGGCTGTCGCCCTTGCCGTAGCCAATGGCCATCAGCGCCGACCCCTGCTGGGCCATGATCGTCTTGACATCGGCGAAATCGAGGTTGATCAACCCGCGCTGGGTGATCAGGTCGGCGATGCCCTGGATGCCCTGGCGCAGCACGTTGTCGGCCATCTGGAAGGCCTGGGTGAAGGAGGTGTTCTTGCTGGCCATCTGGAGCAGGCGATCGTTGGGAATGACGATCAGCGTATCAGCCCCGGGGCGCAACTGGTCAATGCCGGCCTCGGCCAGTTTGCGGCGGTGGTTGCCCTCGAAGGTGAAGGGGCGCGTGACCACGCCCACGGTCAGCGCGCCGAGGTCGTGAGCGATCCCGGCGATGATCGGCGAGGCGCCGGTGCCGGTGCCGCCGCCCATGCCGGCGGCCACGAAGACCATATCCGCCCCTTTAAGCTGCTCGTAGATGTCTTCCTGGTTCTCCTCGGCGGCTTTCTGGCCGATGACCGGGTTGCCCCCCGAACCAAGCCCACGGGTGAGCTTGTCGCCGATGCGGATGCGCGTCGGCGCCAGGGAGTGCATCAGGGCCTGCACGTCGGTGTTGACGGTGATAAACTCCACCCCCTGCACCCCGTCGGCGATCATGCGATCCACCGCGTTGCTGCCTCCACCCCCGACTCCCACGACCTTGATCTGCGCGAAATCTTCGAGCGTCAGGCCATTGTTGGTGCGGTCAACCATGGTATTCCTCCTGGTAAATGATGGTCAGATCCCGTTGTGAGCAGTGGGAAACCGGCTTTCCCATGACCTGGCCATAGGGGGCGACCCTCCGGATTGCCCCCTGGGCCCCTTCACGGCAGAAACTCCCGTAGCCAGCCCTTGAAACGTTCGTAGACATTGCCCCACCCCTGCCGTTCCTCCGAACGATGGGTGGGTCCGAGCATCGAAAGTCCGTGGCGCGATCCCCAGCGCAGCAGGCCCACACCGGTGGCGTAGGTGGGGCTGTCGAGAGAGTCGGCCAGGCCGCTGAGATCGGTCGGCACGCCGATGCGCACCGGTATGCCGAGCATTTCGCGCACCAGTTCGTCGAAGCGATTCAACTGGGCCGCTCCCCCGGTGAGGACGATGCCCGCCGGGAGCAGGCCCTCGTAGCCGCTGCGCTTGATCTCGTTGTATATGAGTTCCACCACCTGCTCGGCCCGGGCCTGGATAATCTGGTTGAGCAGGTGCCGGCTTATTTTCTGTTTTTCGCCGACCGTCAGGGTGTCGATCTCGACCAGGTCGCCCTCTTCGCCCTCGCGCAACGGCTCCTCGGCGATGGCGCTGCCGTAGCGGATCTTCAAGTACTCGGCGGTGTTGTGGGGCGTGTGGAGCACATAGGTGATGTCGTTGGTAAAGTGATTGCCACCTACCGAGATGACGCTGGTGTGCCATAC
>JAOACN010000259.1 GCA_026417815.1 Chloroflexaceae bacterium
TGTGGAGGTGTGGAGGTGTGGAGGTGTGGAGGTGTGGAGGTGAAACCCAGAAGGGGGAGAACCCTGTGGCCCTGAGCGTACCTGTGGCCGAACCTTAAGAAGATCGGGACCGCGAGAAAACCGGGTTTCCCCACACTCACAGTTATAAGGTTATCCTACAAAGCGGCAGCATAACGCACCGCGTTACGAAAGATGATCAGACCATCGCCCTCGGCGCGTTGCGGCTCGCGCGACCAGCGGGGGTGTTGGTGAGGCAGCACGGCGTTCTCGGGATGGGGCATCAACCCCAGCACATTGCCCTGAGGGTTGCAGATCCCGGCAACGTTATCGAGCGAGCCGTTCGGATTGGCGGGGTAGCTCGCGGGCGCGCCATCGTCGCCGACGTAGCGCAGGGCCACGAGTCCCTGGGCGCGCAGGGCCTCGAGCGTGGCGGGATGGTCCACAACGAAGCGGCCCTCACCGTGGGCGACAGGGGTTTCGATGGGGCGTTCGATCCCTTCCAGGAAGCGGCAGCGGCTCCCCGGGGCCGGCGCGAGGCGCACCCAGCGACACTCGAAGCGGGCCGACTCGTTCTCGGTCAGGGTCACGCGAGGCGCGGAGGCTGGTTCGTTGGAGGCCGGGGGCAAGCCGGGCAAAACGCCGGCCTTGACCAGCACCTGGAAGCCGTTGCAGATCCCGATCACCGGGCGACCATCGGCGATGAAGCGGTGCAGCGGCTCGCCAAGGCGGTGGATGAGGTCAACGGCGAGGAGCCTGCCCGCGCCGAGGTGATCGCCGTAGGAGAAGCCGCCGGGAATGACGAGCATGGCATAATCGGCGAGCCGAACGGCCCCGGCAGCCAGGCGGTTGATATGGATGCGTTCGGGCGCGCCGCCGGCGAGCTGGCAGGCCAGGGCGGCGTCGTGGTCACGATTGATGCCCGGGGCGCGCAAGATCAAGACTCTCGGTGCAGGCATAGGTCCACCAGGGCGGCTACAACCAGCGGAACTCGATCTCAACCTCGCCGATCTTGATGCGGTCCCCGTGACGGAGGGGCTGGGGGACGCGCGGGGGAATCAGTTTGCCGTTGAGGATCGTTCCGTTGGTGCTGCCGAGATCGGTGATGGTGTAGGCATCGCCGCTGCGCTGAATGGTGGCGTGGTGGCGCGAGGCGATGCCGCGGTCGTGCTCGGCGAGATCGAGTTCGGGATAATGCCGCTGGCGCGGGTCACGCCGTCCGATGCGCAGGGGCAGCTTATCAATGCGCTGTTCCCAGGTGCGGTAGGGCGACCTGATGCGCAGCCAGGCGACGGGCAGGCCGGCGATGGGCGCGCCGCAGGAGGCGCAGAAGCGGGCCTGTTTCTTGTTGAGGCGCCCGCAGCGGGGGCAGGGTCGGGTCGCTGGCGGCGCCGGGGCGGGAACGGGCTCGGCCACCGGGGCTGGCGCTGGCGCGGGCTGGGCCACCGGGGCCGGCGCCGGGGCGGGCTGGGCCACCGGGGCCGGCGCCGGGGCGGGCTGGGCCACCGGGGCCGGGGCGGGCTCGGGTCGGACAGGGGGACGGGGGGCGTTGATCGTCGGGTCCACAT
>JAOACN010000332.1 GCA_026417815.1 Chloroflexaceae bacterium
GGTTCTTCCTGGCCGGTCCGGGCGCCGGCCCGGATGCGGGGTCAAGATCGGCCAGGTAGAGCAGACTGCCGTCCCAGGGCATGCGGGGGTGATCCCAGGCCACGCAGGCAACCTGGGTGCCAGAGGGATGCCAGACCGGCCACATGTAGAAATCGCGACCGGTCAGCAGGCGCTGGGGCCACTGCCGGCCCTCGGCGTCAACCAGGGCGACGCAATCCTCGCCCTCGTAGGTATGGACGAAAAGCAGCCAGCGGCCATCGGGAGAGCAGGCCGGCGCGGCGGCTGCGCCGAAGGCCGGGGTGATGGGGTGCGGGCGGCCCCCGGCCAGGCTCTGGCGAAAGAGCCGCCCCGAGCTGGCCTCGGCAAAAAAGACCGTGCCCCCACTGACGCAAAACTCCCCGCCACCGTAGCCGACGCGCCCACGCACACTCAGATCGCCAGGCGTTAACTCGCGGGGCGCGTCGGCAGAGGCGGTGTCAGCGCACCAGAGGCTGCCACGACCATCGCGCGACTCCAGCCAGACAACGCGACGCCCATCACTGTCCCACTGCACATCGTCGAAACGCAGCGCGGTGGTCATCGCGCGCGGGGTGAACGGGCTTGGCCAGAGGCCGAAGGGAGGCCGGGGAGACATAGGCGATGGCTCCGTTACCATGCTACTTCCTTCCACCGGGAGCAACGAATAGTACAACGAGACTTCTGCCCCCAGGGGAGGCTCCGAGGGGCTGCGTCCCTCCGAAATCACCCTTCGGAGTGGCATGGCTTCGCCGCACCGCTCCGAAGGGGAAATGGTGCGGGGGCCTGCGGCCCGCAGCCCCCGTCAAGAGGGAGTCTCGTTGTCCGAGCGCCTGGGATGGGTTGGCCCTCCCCGGCAAGGTCGAAGCTAGCCCCTGGACCACCAGGCGTAGTGCGCCCAGGGCTGGGCGGGATAGACGTTCTGCGGGCGGAGCGGATTGACCCGCACCGGCACCACGGCGCCGATGCGCATCCAGCCGAGCCCATCCTCCTCCACGATCCAGTCCACCTGCGCCTCATAGGGACGACCGTTGGGCGGTTGCACCCAGAGCACGAGATTGAGTTCGGCGGCGCGGAGCAGGATCTGGCGCTTCAGATTGCCGTGCTGGACGATGCGGAGCACTTCGGCGCGGGCGGGCACGGCCTTCTCCAGGTCGGCCTCCACGGCCCGTTGCGCCTGGCGAACCTCAGTTTCCCGCCGGTACAAAAAGGCGTAAATCGGGATCGTCAGCACCGCAGCCATGAGCGGAATGGCGCGAAAGGCCACCTGATCAGGGGCGACGGTCAACACCCGGCCCTCGGTGGTGAGGCAGCGATAGTGGAGGCCGTGGACACGCGGACCGGGTTCGAGGCTCCCTGCACAGACCCATGGCCCGGCAATACGACCCAGATCGGGAAGCAGGGTAAGACTGATGGTACTGAGGACGAAGCCGAGGACCAGTGCGAGAAAGCAACGACCAATCATAGGACGGCTCCGCGAGTGGTAGGGCTGGTTGTAACGCTGAATGAATCGTACCAGGGTTGCATTACCAGCACAAGACCATTGCAGAGGTTATGCAAACAGGAATATCTTCCCTCGGGCGTCAGGGGCGCAGAAGCTCTGCTTCAGGCAGGGGTGTAGGGAAAGCTGGTTGCCCCACAGCCTCCAACGGGCTACGTCGGGGGATAGAAAGAATGTTCGTGGGAGGGCTGCGCCCTCCCACACCCTCGCCGGCTGCGGAGTGTACTTCCACTCAGGCCGCCAGGCGGCAATACGACCCACGGTAGTAAATCAGCGGCGCGGCGCCCTCATCGGCGCGCCGCAGCGCCTCAACGCGCCCGATGACGATCAGGTGATCGCCCCCATCGAGCACCCGTTCGACCGCGCAGACGAGCGCGGCCATGCTGTCCTCAAGCACGGGCGCGCCCGCCAGGTCGGCGAAGCGCGGCTCGAGCGCGGCATCGGGGCTTCCGGCGAAATGGCGCGAGAGGGCCTCCTGGTCGGCGCGCAGGATATTTACGGCGAACCGTTCCGCCTCGATGATCACCCTGGCCATACGCGCCCGCCGATCCACGCATACCAGGAGCAGCAGCGGATCCAGCGAGACGGAGGTGACGGCGTTGGCCGTCATCCCGCGGGTCTCCTCGCCGGCCCGCGCGGTAATGACGGTAACCCCGGTGGCAAACAGGCCCATGGTAGTACGGTATTCGCGTTGATCAACACCCATTGGTCTGGAAAACCTTCTGTTTTGATGCTCCGTTCTTTTTTAATTATGCGACAGTTTTGGGATTTTGTCGCCTTCGGCAAGGACCTGGAATGGGAAAACCAGGTTTCCCCACGCCCTGCCTGTCGGACACAGTGGGTGTGGGGAAAACCTGGTTGTTCGGGTTGCTGCTCGCCGGGGTGTCACGCCCCCTGGTGAGGAGAGGGACCGGGAGGGCGCAGCCCTCCCAGAAAGTCATCGGATAACCTGGTTGTACGGATTGGTCCTTAGATTATCACCTTGCCCCTGGCGGGGGTTGCGGGGGCCGCAGGGTACGTGTTCACGCTTCTCCTGGGAGCGAGGGCATCTTGCCCTCGAATCCAGACGAGGGCGAGGGCGGGACGCCCTCGCTCCAAGGTCTGCGGGGTTACCCCGACTCTGACCACGTACGCCGCAGATTCCCGGCGAACCTCCAGGTAGCGGAAGCCGGGGTTCGTGACCAGGCAGAGTCAACCGGCCTGCGAGGTTTCCATCTCATTGCGGGCGGGGTGCAACTCGGCCTCGTCATCGGCCATCTGCCCCGAGGTCTCCCTCAAGAAGATCGTGCCCACCACGAAGGTCATCAGGGCGATGGAGATTGGCCAGATCAGACCGGTGTAGATATTGCCGGTGGCGGCGACCAGCGAGGCGCCGATCAGCGGCAGGAAGCCGCCGAAGTAGCCATTGGCCACGTGGTAGGGCAGCGAGACCGAGGTGTAGCGAATGCGGGCCGGGAAGGCCTCGACCAGGAAGGCCGCGATCGGCCCGTAGACCATACCCACCCAGATCAGCAGAGTGAAAATCAGGATGGTCAGCATCACCGGGTTGGCGCTGGCGGCCACCGCGGGGGTCACCACCTTGTCGCCTTCCATCACCGCGGGGGTGATCGGGCCGGCGAAGTGGCTGAGGGCGCGATAGGTCGGATAGAGGGCCAGGGCGCCCAGCAGGTTACCGGCCATCATGACCTTCTTGCGGCCAATCCGATCGGAGAGCCAGCCGAAGAAGATGAACAGCGGCAACCCGAAGGCCAGGGCCACGGCGACGATCACGTTGGCCTTGACAAACTCGACCTTGAGCGCCGATTGCAGGAAGTAGAGAGCGTAGAACTGGCCAACGTACCAGATCACCGCCTGCCCGGCAGCGGCGCCGAACAGCACCACCAGGATGGTCCGCCACTGGGCCTTGCTGCCGAAGCTATCGCGGATGGGGCTCTTGCTCGTCTTGCCCTGGGCCTTGAGCTTGGCAAACAGCGGCGACTCGCTCATCCGCGTGCGGATGTACACCGACAGACCCACCAGGAAGATCGACAGCAGGAAGGGGATGCGCCACCCCCACTCGTTGAAGGCTTCCCGCGACATCGAGAGCCGCACGCTGACAATCACCGCCAGCGAGACGAACAGGCCGAGGGTGGCGGTGGTCTGAATGAAACTGGTGTAGTAGCCGCGCCGGTGGCTGGGTGAATGTTCGGCGACGTAGACGGCCGCGCCGCCGTATTCGCCGCCCAGGGCCAGACCCTGGAGGATGCGGATGGTGAAGAGGATGATCGGCGCGAGCAAGCCGATCTGGTGATAGGTGGGCAACAGGCCGATCAGGGTGGTCGCGCCGCCCATAATCAGCAGGGTAACCAGGAAGGCGTACTTGCGGCCAACCAGATCGCCGATGCGCCCGAAGAAGAGCGCACCGAACGGTCGCGCGGCAAAGCCGGCGCCAAAGGTGGCCAGGGTGGAGAGGAAGGCCGCGGTCGGGTTGGTTTCAGGGAAGAACTTCGTGGCGATGATCGCCGCCAGGCTGCCGAAGATGTAGAAGTCGTACCACTCGATCATCGTGCCAAGCGATGAGGCGATGATCACCTTCCAGATGTTGCTGGGCGATTCGACGGTCGCCGGCGCCGTATAAGCCTTTGCCACAGTGTGATCCTTTCGTTCAACGCATCTGCTGATCAGGACCAGATCCCCTCCCTACCGCGCGGTTGAGGGGTGAGCGAACCAGAGGCATCCTGCATCCACGCTCCTCTCTGACAGGCATCAAGACGACGTCGGTCTCCTGAACGTACTCAACCGGGCCTTCGCAACGGCCTGGAGCATACGCGCAGCGCATGCGCGCGGGCCACAGGCAACCCGCAGACGACCCGGCAGGATGTTGTTTGCGCAAACATTCACCTGCCCGGTGTAGACCCTACACCGGTGAATTGTCACCACCAACTTTGAGCAAGTAAGGAAATCGTTAGCGGCATCGTACAAGAAACAGCAAGAAATGGAATAATTGCCTCGTAAACCAGAAGTAAACCTTCCGCAACTGGACGGTTCAGAAGCAGGACAGTCGAAGCATAGAATAGTTTTCTCGTCAACCATAGGTGAACGTTCCGCAACTCAGCACGCCAACGACCATTCGTCTGTTCCGGTGCGGTGCGGTTTCGCCGCGCCGCACCGGAACGGGGCTTGTGGAGGGGCAAAGACCTTTCGGCCTCCTCTACGAGGCAGAGTTGGTGGAACATCGGGGGTGAACGAGGCAAGTTTTGACGCGCCCTGTGGCGTGGGGTACGATAGGAACCATCCTGCTCGCGCCAACGGCGCGCCGTAGAACCAAGGGGAGGCTCTATGTCCGACGAGCAACTGGTGCTCTCTGCAACCGATGGCCACGTGGCAACCCTGACCCTCAACCGCCCAAAGGCGCTCAATGCCCTCAGTCCGGAGCTGATTGACGCCCTCATTGCGGCCCTGGAGCAGTGCGAGGCCGATGCCCAGATCCGTGTCGTGGTGCTGACAGGCGGACCGCGCGCCTTCGCGGCTGTCTCTTATACACATCTCCGAGC
>JAOACN010000398.1 GCA_026417815.1 Chloroflexaceae bacterium
GGTGCAGGGTTTTCCGGCCCATCCTCGCGTCACCTTCGCCTCTCCACCTATGGTGGAGAGGGGGGCAGGGGGGAGTTCTCAGGTGTAGGGTTCTCCGGGATACGCTCGCGTCGCATTCGCCATCTGGGGCAGTAGGACGACCAGTTCCCCCCTCTCCCGCGAGCGGGAGAGGGGGGCAGGGGGGTGAGGATCGTAAGCGCATTGGAATGCCGAAAACCGCTGCTCGCTCAAAAAACCCTACACCTGAGAAGCAGGGGGGAGAGGATCGCAAGCGCATTGGAATGCCGAAAACCCCTTCTCGCTCAAAAAACCTTACACCTGAGAGGAGGGGCAGGGAGGGCGAAACCCTCCCTGCCGCGGCTTGCATTGGGAGGCCGCTGGCTACACCGCCACCACGCCATGGGGCAGATCGATCACCCTGGCGACGCTGCCGCGCACCGGCGCGCACCCGAACTGCCGATCCTGCGCGTGTACCCGCATCGGCAGGCCCCCCCGCACCCGCAGGGTCAGCCGCAACTCCGGGTCCACCCGCGCACCCTCCAGGAGCGCCAGGCGGAAGCGCTGGATAATCATCGCCAGGGCCAGTTTGATCTCCATCAGGGCAAAGGTCGTGCCGATGCACATGCGCGGTCCCGCGCCGAAGGGCAGGTAGGCGTATAGGGAGGGTTCCAGCCCTTCCCAGCGTTCCGGCTTGAATGCCTGCGGCGCCGTGAACAGCTCTGGCATGCGGTGCGTAATGAACGGGCTGAGGAAGATGGTCGTGTTTGCCGGCAACTCATAACATCCAAGCTGAAAGGGCTCTGTGCTGACGCGCACCAGCACGCTCGCCGGGGGCATCAGCCGCAGGCTCTCCTTCACCACCCGGTCGAGCAGCGGCAGATGCCCGAGCTGCTCCACCGTGGGCGCGTCGCCGCGCAGCACGCCCGTAAGTTCGTCGTGCAGGTCGGCAAGAACATCGGGGTGCTGGTCGAGCAGGAAGAGCGTCCAGGTCAGCGCGTTTGAACTGGTCTCGTGGCCCGCGGCGAAGAGGGTGTATGTCTGGCCGACCAGTTCATCGTCGGTGAGCATCTGGCCGTCTTCATCACGGGCGGCGATCAGCGTGGCCAGCACGTCGTTGTGCGCGTCGCCGAGGGCGCGGCGCTGGGCGATCAGGGCGCGCACATAGACCTCGATGCGTTCGGCCAGGCGCGCCAGCCGGTAGGCGCCCGTGCCCGGCAGGTTGGGTGGCAGCAGCATTTCCAGCGGCGAGAAGCTGATCTCCAGCGATTGCCTGAACAGCTCGCCAAGGGTGCGCGCCTCGGGCGTGGCATCCAGACTGAAGAGGGTCTTCATCGCTATCCCCAGGGTCAGCATCTGCATCTCCTGGGCGATGTCGCGCTGCTCACCCGGCTGCCAGCGGCTCAACACCTGGTCAATCAGCTCGACCATGGTGTCGCGGTAACCATTGACCTGCTGGCGGTGGAAGGACGGCATCATCAGCCGGCGTTGCTGGCGGTGCTTCTCGCCGTTCATCGCCAGCAAGCCGTTGCTGACCCGCGCCACTGCCGAGTCGCGGGGCATGGGTCGCCGGCCGCCCAGATTGGTCCAGAAACGGTGCCCATCCGAAAAGATCAGCCGGTTATGTTCGGGTCCGAAGGCCAGCAGCATCACCGGCTCCGTCCGCGACAGGCCGACGATCGAGCCGTAGCGCTGGTAGGCGCGCATCAGAAAGCCAATGGGATCACTGCCAAAGGGGATCAGCGTCCCGCGCCAGCCCAGAACCGGGTCGGGACGGGGGCCAGGAATGAAGACCGGTGCGACCGAGAACTGCATAGGGGCAAACCTCTCCAGGGCGCCTGCGCGCCGTGGGCCGGGTGTCAGCCGGCTTCTGGTCATCGGTTGGTGGTGAAGGCGATGCTCTCTAGTATCCTACCCCAGAATCGGTCCCCCCTGCGGGGCAAAACCGCGCCAATTCTCGTGAGGGCCGAGGTTCCTCCCGGCGGGCAGGCGCCCGGAGAAGCCTGCCGGGGAGAACTGCGCCCGTCCGTGCCCTTCCATCGGGCGGGAGCATGGGGAAACCCGGTTTCCCCGTACCCTTCGGCGGGGGTGGCGGGGGCCGCAGTTCCCTGCACGCTATCTCTTTCGGAGGGGCGAAGCCCTTCCGAGCCTCTCCTAATCGTGAACCCAGAGCACCGCCACCAGCAACGCCAGGCCGGTGACCACGGTGCCTATGGCCACGAGTATCAGCAGGGTCATTGGCACCGGACCGGACCAGCCGCCCACGCCCGCGGCGATCGCCAGTATCGCCAGGGTCAGCATCAAGGCCGCCAGCACCAGCGCGATGGCGACACGGTTCGCCGCGCCGATCAGCGCCCCCGCGACCCGTCGCAGTTCGTGCTCTTCGGTGCGCACGCGCAGGACACCGTCGTTGAGTTGCTGGAGCACGTCGCTCAGTTGGTGCGGCAACTCTACCGCCACCTCGCCCAATGACTGCCCTTCGTGTAGCACCTGCGCCCCCACCGCGCCCGGTCCCATCTGCTCGGCGAGGGCCCGGCGCACATAGGGTCGCGCGATCGCGAACACATCGAGGGTGGGATCGAGTTGCAATCCGACCCCTTCCATAATCACCAGTGTTTTGAGCAGGATCGCCAGTTGTCCGGGCAGGCGGATGTTGTGCCGCCGGAACAGCACCAGCAGGTCGTTGATCGTATCGCGTGCCGAGATGTCGCGCAGCGAGCGATCGACGAAGCCTTCGTTGAAGTGTTCCAGGTCGCGACGCAACTGGGGCGTGATGTCCCGCCGCGACACCAGGTTCAGCCGTTCCATGGCCCGCAGCGCGCCGCTGGTATCGTGGTTGACCAGCGCGGCGAGGAGGAGCAGCAGGCTCTGGGTGGTCTGGCGATCCAGGCTGCCCACCTGGCCGAAGTCCACCACGCCGAGCACGCCGCCGTCCATCACGAAAAAATTGCCGGGGTGGGGGTCGCTGTGGAAGAAACCGAAGCTAAACACCTCGCGCAGGATCAGATCCGTGCAATTGCGGGCCAGGCGGCTGCGATCCACACCGGCGCGTCGCAGACCGGCTTCGTCGGTCAGTTTCACCCCGTACAGGCGTTCGGTGGTCAGCACGCGGGTATCGGTCAGTTCCCAGTAGACGATGGGAATGTGTACCGTGGGCGTGTCGGCGAAGAGCGCGCGGAAGCGATCGGCGTTGCGACCCTCGCGCTTGTAATCCAACTCGGCCCGGAGCATCGCCGAGAACTCCCAGGCCAGTTCCGTCAGGTTGTACTCCTGCCCAAAGGGCAGTCGTTCCTGGGCCAGTGCGGCCAGGTCGGCCAGAATGGCCAGATCGGTGTTGATGCGCGTTTCGATGTCGGGCCGTTGCACCTTGACCGCCACATCGGCGCCGCTGTGCAGGCGCGCGGCGTGCACCTGCCCGAGCGAGGCGGCGGCCAGGGGCTCCGGGTCGAAACTGGCGAAGAGCGCCTCGATCGGCTGGCCAAAGGTCTGCTCGATCAGCGCCACCGCCTGTTCGCCTGGATAGGGTGGCACGGTGTCCTGGAGTTTCTCCAGTTCGCTGATGAACTCCGGGGGCAGCAGATCGGGGCGCGTGCTCAGGGCCTGCCCGAGCTTCACGAAGGTGGGGCCAAGGGCGATCAACGCCTCGCGGAGGCGAGCGGCGGTCCCCAGGGGCGCGGGCGGCGGCACCCGCAGGATCACTCGCTTCGGCAGGGAAAGCAGCGAGACCAGGCCCAGCTGCTCGACCAGATAGCCGAAGCCGTGGCCGACCAGCACGTGGGCGATCTCGCGGTAGCGGCCAAGGTAGCGTGCCTGGCGAACGAGGGGCCACATCTCAGGAACCCGACAGCCTGAACAGGAGCGGCAGGAGGTGGGGCAGGAAAATGAAACAGCCGACCACCACCGAGGCGATGGCGCAGATCAGCACCGTTCCCGCAGCGACGTCTTTGGCGATTTTGGCCAGCGGATGGCGCGCGCTTGTCGCCAGGTCCACCGTTGCCTCAATCGCCGTGTTCACCCCCTCCGCCGCCAGCACGAGGGTGATGGTAATCACCAGCGCCAGCCACTCGCAGCGTTCGATGCCCAGCACCACTCCCAGAGCCACGGCGCACGCGCCGGCCAGACAGTGGATCTGCGCGTTACGCTGGGTACGCAGCAAATGGCCCATTCCTGCAAAGGCGTAACGAAAAGCGGCGATCAGCGGCCCTATCCGCCGATCTACCGCTCGCTGCGGCTGATCGCCCTGGCTGTCAGCATCGCGCCCCATACCCCGATTATACACCACGCCGCGGGGGATGGTCCGGGAAGTCGGCAACCTTATGGGGGAGGGTCTGGGAGGGTGCAACCCTCCCAGAACATAACCAGATAACCGGGTCATCCGACCGGGCCCTTACCTCTACTTTGTCACTTGCCGCAGTTTCCGCTGCGAGGGGGTGCGGAGGGGCTACACCCCTCCGCACTTTCCTCTCCCTGGTGCAGCGCGGCTTCGCCACGCCGCACCAGGAAGAGAGGATCTTCGGGGGACGCAGGCCCCCGCAACCAGCCAGGGGCAAAGTGACAAAGGAGAGTTAATCGGGTTGCAACACCAGGTTCTCGCCTGCCACCCAGCCCTTCTGCCCCCCCACGGTCGTGACCCGCCACCAGGTGAAGCCATCAGCGGATTGCGGGCCTTCGTCCACCATCATTTCCGTGCCAATCGGCAGGCGGGCGATGATGTTGTCGGGGCTGATGGCCGGCGCCGAGCGCATGCGCAGGTTGAGTCCACCGGCGCGGGTGACCCAGGCGCGGCAGCCGACGGCGATTTCGGTGCAGGCTGGCCCGACCTGAACGGCCTCGCCGATGGTCACCCGTACCGGGCGCGTGAGGATCTGATCGGTCCCCTTGACGCGCGCGCTGATCGCTGCCGTCCCCTGCGCCAGCGGCACTTCTACGTTCCACGTGCCATCCTGGCCCACCGTCACCTCGCCGAGCACCAGATCGCCATTGAGGATCTCCAGCACCGTGCCGGGCTTGCCCTTGCCACTGATCACGGTCGGCCCGGGCTGTAGCACCGCGCCCTCCGTGGGCGCGTCCACGCTGACGCCGAGGCCCCCCGTGGCGTTCACCTCGACCGGCGCGCTTGCGGCTACCGGGTTGCCGCTGGCGTCCAGCGCCTCGACAATGATCGGCTGTTTGCCCGCGCCGAGGATCGTCTCCAGCTCCCAGCGCCCATCGGGGCCAACCACGGTCGTCCCCAGGTTCGTGCCGCCCGCCCGGACCCGCACCTTTGTGCCGGGCGTGCCCGTGCCGCTCAGGGTGATCGGGCCGCTCTCCACCTCGCCAGCGGGCGCGTTGAAGGTGGGCGCCGCCAGGGCCTCACCGACGGCCAGCTTCACCGCCTCGCCCGTGGCGACGACCTGGCCGCCAGCGTCCACGGCGCGGGCCACCAGCTCGGCCTCGCCCGCCGCCAGGGTGGTATCCAGGCGCCAGTTGCCATCGGCGCCGACCACCGCCGTGCCGACCGGCGCGCCGTTTACGAGCACCTCGACTGTCGAGCCGGGTGTGCCCGTGCCGCGCACAGTGTAGGGGCCGGCGACCACCGCCTCGCGGGTGCTGAGGATCGCCGGGGCCGCCAGGGCTCCGAGCGTGGGCAGGGGTGTGCTTACCACCACCGGTACCGGGGTGGTCGCAACTGCCGGCGCGCCCGCCTCGGGTTGGGCCGATACCCCGGGGCGCAGGAGGGCCAGGGCGAGCAACCCGGTGATCCCCAGCTTGACCCAGTCCCGCCCCTGCCAGCGACGCTCGTCGGGGATCTCGGTGACGGTTGTTGTCGTCGTCTGCTGCATCAGTACCTCCCCTTGCGATACGTGCCATCACGCACCTGCTGGGCGAGGACCTTTGCCTCGGCGATCCATGCCGCAATATCCACGTTCTGCCAGGCTTCAGGCTTGATAATCGCGCGGATCTGGGCCTCGGTCATACTGGCCAGTTGCTCGAAACTGGTCACGCCCGCGTTCAGCAGCCGCTGCTCGTAGACCGGGCCAATGCCATTGATGTCAATCAGCGGATCGCGGCTGGGCAGGCGGGCCATCTGGCGCGCCTGCTCGCGCCACGACTCGATATCCAGCTCGAACGTGGTATCGGGATCCACGATCGCGCGCAGCCGGTCCGGGTGCGTAGCCGCGACCTGCTCGAAGGTGACGATTCCGGCCGCATACAGCCGATCCTGGTAGACCGGGCCGATCCCTTTGATGTCAATCAACGGATCGCCCTTACTGCCGGCGAAGCGCCCCAGGGCCAGGCGCGTGGCCGCCAGTTCATCGTGGAGCGCCAGATTGTACTCGCGCAGCGCGGCGACCTCGCTGGTCTCGTCGGCGGCGCCTACCTGCTTTGCCACCAGCGTCTGGCCCTGAGTGCTGGCTGGAGCGCCAGGAGCGGCCTGTAGCGCGGCCAGTTCGGCGCGAAGCTGATCATTTTCCTCGCTCAACGCCGCAACGCGGGCGCGCAGGCCACCCAGTTCGTCCTGCACCGTCTGGAGCGTGCTCTGTGCCGTCTTCAGATCGCTTTCCAACGCTGCCCGCCGATCGCCACAGGCGCGCAGATCGGCTGCCAGCCTGTCGCGTTCGCCGCGCAAGGCGCTTACCTGGGTCTCAACGTCCACCGCTACCACCTGGCGGCGACGACGGAACCAGATCCAGTCCCAGATCCACTCAGCGACAAAACCGATCAGCACACCCAGCGTCAACCACCACAGATAGATCAGATTCATCGAACCTTCTCCCGCACATTGACGTGGTTCATACCCACGTTACCGTTAGAGGGAACGGAGGGCAGAGACTCCCCACAACCCTCGTTCCGCTGGCGGTGGCCGCATCTTCCTGGCCACACCAGGCATGTGTCCGCCGCGGGTGAAACGAGAAGGATAGCGGAGGGCATAGCCCTCCGCACCTCCCCTGGACGGTACCGCGCACGGCCGCGCAACGAACCCATGTCCAGGGGCAGAAGGCCGGCACGCCAATCGTGAACGCCACTGAGAACATGTGCGCAGCGCGATCCAGATTTACACTACTACGGCTACCAGTGCGATGGCCTACCCAATTGGCTAGTTCCAGACACGCCTCCCGGCCATGCCTGCCCGGGGCAGGGGAAATTCCCCATCGGGCGGTCACGCCGCCCCGGCCCCCGCGTTTCGCTGGCCCCCCGAACCGGCGCAACCGCAGGGATCGGCTATAATGGCGGATTGGAACGGCTCGGAGCCGTAGGGCGCGCCCCGTGCCCCGGTGGCTGCCGCACGCTCAACAGAGAGGCTTTGCTATGCGACTGATCATCGTTCGTCACGGTGAGAGCGAGTGGAACCGCATTCACCGCTACCAGGGTCAACTTGACGCCCCACTCTCCGAGCTGGGGCTGCGGCAGGCCGAGGCGCTGGCTACGCGCCTCAAGGCCGAGCCAATCGACTACATCTACAGCAGTCCCCTCCAACGCGCCGCGCGCACGGCAGAGGCCATCGCCGCCTACCATCCCCAGGTGCCCCTGGCCTACAGCGATGCGCTGCTTGAGATTAACCATGGTGAGTGGCAGGGCAAGTACGCCCACGAGGTCGAGGCGCTCTACGGCCCGGGGTTGCGCGAGTGGCGCGAGCATCCCACCCGCTCGCAAATGCCCGGCGGCGAGAGCTTCTCCAACGTCCTCAAACGCACCCTCGACTTTCGCGAGGAACTCTGCCAGCGCCACCCCGATCAAACCGTGCTGATCAGCACCCACGATGTGATCGTCAAGATCCTGGTCGCCGACGCGCTGGGCATGAACATGGACCGCATCAACCGCATCTGGGTCACCAATGCCAGCATTTCGGTCATTGAGTACGGCGCCGACCTGCCCTACCTGGTCAGTCTCAGTGAAGCCTGCCATCTGGGCACCCTGGCCAGCACCCGCGAGGGCCAGAAGGCCCTGTAACAGAAGAGGGTTGGGGAGGGCCTTGCCCTCCCCAACCCTCCTACGCAGCCGGGGGCGCGGGAAACCCGGGTTCCCCCGGCGCGCAATCTGGAAGGTTGCGCCCCGGCGTTCCTTCCACGGGCAGGAGCGGTTCCCGCTGCATCAACACGTCTGGTTGGTCATCAGGCGGCAGCGGTCAAAGAGCAGCGTCCAGAGCTTATCGAGCACCTGCCGGGGAACCTCGACAAACTGATAGTAGAGCATATCCTCCCAGACCAGTTCGCGGCGGATCACGCCGGGCCGGATAAAGGTGAACTGGGCGATCAGGCCGATGTTCCAGGCCACCAGGGCCACGGCGCCGACGAGGATGGGCCATCTGCCCACCCGTGGCTGCAGCCAGGCCAGCAGCGCCGCCAGGCCGAGGACGAAGATTGGTGTACACTCGATCAGGCGGCGGAAGCCAAAGGCGCCGCGCAGGTGCCAGGTGGTGCCAAAGGCGCCGTTGATGTAGGTCTGCGCCAGGAACCCCGCCAGCAGCAACCCCGCCAGCGGCGCGTCCCGGCGGGCCAGCCAGACCAGGCCCAGCAGCCCCAGGGCCAGCACCGGCGCCCAGACAAAGGCGCCCCGCCCCGGATCGATCAGCGTATTGAGGAAGTTCGGGCTGCTCCAGATGAACTTGCCCGCCACCGTCGGCGACGGGCCGGGCCGTCCGTTAAGGATCTGGTACGCCAGCAATTGCGGCGTCAGCGTCAGCGCCAGTGTCACGAGAAATAGCGCGTGGCGACCGAACAGCCCCAGGGCCGCGCGCCAGCGCCGCGTTCCCCCTACCGCTGCGTTGGCATGGCTCCTCTGTGGGGAGGTTCGGAGGGGCTTCGCCCCTCCGAACGAAAAAGGCCGCAGCACTAATGCCCCATAGGTCCAGAGGGCTTCCAGGGCCGGGATGATCAGCAACAGCCCCAGTTGCTCGCGGGTCATCACCATCAACCCGCCGATCAGCCCCAGCGCCAGCCACGTAGGCAGCCCCCGCTCCAGGGGCCTCCCCCAGTGACGTATCCAGACCGTCAGGAACAGGGCGAAGAGGAAGAAGCCGGGCGCGTGCGACCAGGGCATCAGGATGATGCTGTAAAACACCAGCGAGGAGGCCAGAAAGACGGTAAGCGTCGCCACGGTGGCGGCAAAGTCGCCGCTGAACCGGCGCGCCAGCCGGTAGGTCAGCAGCAAGCCGATCAGGCTGTACAGCGCCGACATCATGCACGTTGCGACGATGTACGGTCGCCCATAGCCATCGCGCGGCAGGTTTGCCCCGAAGACATTGGCCACGCCTGTGCCAAGGTCGGCCAGTATGAACCCGGGCGCCCAGAGGATGGCCGCGCCGACCGGCGCGACGTTGCGCAGCAGGCCGGTCCTGGGATTGGGGTTCATGGCGTCTTCGCGCAGCAGCGCGTTGGTCACCGCCTGATCGCCGAACCCTTCGGCCTGCGCGGCGAAGTGTTCGTACTCGTTACGGAAATCCAGATCGCGGTCAAAATAGACCGACCGCAGATAGGCGTAGTACTGCACCTCGTCGCTCAGGGCCACCCGTGGCACACTGAAGGGCAGCAGCAGCAGAAACACCAGGGCGATGATCCACGGGCCGGTGTCATTGGCGGCCACCCAGGCCCGGAAACGCATCCGTAGCGGTACGCGCTCCAGCGTGGCGGCAGGAGCGCCGTGGTCAACAGGTGTTCCCATCTTCACGCGCCAGACCCTTCCACCAGGCAGGGGTGCGGGGAAACCCGGCTTCCCCGCACCCCTCCAGATGAAAACAGGGATGTTTTCGCGAGGGTGCAACCCTATTCCTGGGAGGGCGCAGGTTCCCCGGACCCTGCGCGTCACCCGGACGGTTGCGCTGCACCTTCACGGGTGCGGGGAAACCGGCTTTCCCCGCACCCTGCCGAAGGTCTTTGGACAGGCTCAGCGTCGCGTCACTGGCAGATGCGTCCGTGGAAAGGTTATGCTATTCAGGTTAATGGTCGCTGCCAGACTGCCATCGGTCGGATTGCCAGCGCCGTCGAGGAACCGCGCATAGACATAGTAGGCGCCGGGGGTGAGTTGATCGCTCCGCAGCCCGCTTGCCAGGCTCCAGTTGGTGATGGTAAAGGTTGCGCCTTCACCGGGCGCCTGCACCGGGATCCAGACGAGATTCGGATCGCTGGCAGGATTGCTGACCGCCTGCCGGCTGTTGGCCAGCCAGACCCCCCAGAAGCCCCGACCCGGATAGGCATTATCGGTGACGGTGAAGTTGCTGAAGCTCAGATTGGCGAGAATGGTGGCCTGTGGGTTCGAGGTTATGCGCAACGAGTCGGGCGTAGAACTCGCCAGCGTCGGCTTTGTAGGATCGTAGATCAGCCGTTGCTGATAGTCGCGCTGATTGCCCGCCCCGTCGCTGACACGCACAACCAGGTTAGTCTCACCCGGGACGATCCGTCCAGGGAAGCCGAGCACATTGGCGAAGAAGTCATTCTGGAGAGGAATGGCGCGGGCAAAACTGGTGATGCTCCGACCGGCTGCCACATCCTTAAGGTTGCTGCAATCGTTGGCGCCGCGAATATCCAGGTAATACCCAGGATCGCGGGTATAGTCAGGATGTCCGTCGCTTGCTCCGGTCGAACCACTATCGGCCGGCAGGGCCGGGTTGTAGAGCGCATCGCCTGCCGGCGTAAACTGTGGCGCGCGCCGGGCGATGTGCGGATTACTGATTGACACCGCTGCCTGGATCCCCGGGTCAATCACAATATCATCGCTTTCCGCAGCGCCGGTATCGCCATCGGCCTCACGCACCTGGGTGAACAATTTGACCGGCGTGCATGCCTGACCGAAGAGGTTGGAAGGCAGAGGGATGGTTATGGGATTGCTGAAGGGCTGCCATCCATTCGAGTCGTTGGCGCCATCGGTTGGTTCCGCGTTCCAACGCCAGCGGATCTGCGTGGGCTGGCCCCGGATATTGAGGAAACTCACCCTGACGGTGCTCTTTCCTGGCGTAAACTGCGCGCCGTTATCAATGTCAGGGTTTGCGCCCACGTCGGCCCCCGGCGCGGCGGCAAAGAGCAGGTAGCGCAACACCGACGACCCGCCACCGAACAACTCGCCGGCGACATGGGCATAGGAGGCGTCACTCACGTTCGCCGACAGACGCGAGTTGAAAATGACCCCCGCATCGTTGGGCGCGGCAATCGGTCGGCTGAAGGACGTGCCGCCCCGCGGGCGCACGGCATAGTACACTCGCTGGCCGATGTCCACCACCGCGTTCCACTGGAGATGCAGGTTGCCGCTCGAATCGGCAAAAATGTTGGCCGTGCCGAACGTCGCGGCAGGACCGGTGATCCGCGAGACGGCCCAGGTGTTGCCATCGCTGGAACTCGATACCCAGATACCGGCGCTCGAACCGCCGGTAGCGACGCTGCGGTAGGCCACGTAGATGCGACCATCGAGATCGTAAGTTACCGTCGGATCAGCGTAGCCCTCATCCAGGCCCGAGACGCGGGTAAGCGAAAATGTGCTCCCGTTCCAGGTGCCGGCTCGAATAACCAGGCGATCACTCTCGCCCGCGGTCACGGCGATGGCCATTGCCCCGTTTGGCCCGGCCGCCAGCGCGGGGAAATTGACCGCCGCGTCGTTACCGATCCGCACCCGCGGCGACCAGTTTTGACCGTCGTTGTTGGAACGCACGACAAAGGCGGGCGTGTCCGGTTCGCGCCAGGCAATGTAGGCGTAATTGTCGCTGGAGACCTCAACCACGGCATTGACGGGGAAGGCGCCGCTGGGCCCGGCATACACGGTGCGCTGCGGCCCCCAGTCGCCATTGAGCGGCTTGCGCCGGTAGAAAATCGAGCGGCGCTCCTGGTTGATCCAGACGTAGTGGATGGCGCCATCGGGGCCGATGGCCACGCTGGTGGTCGAAAAGTCAGCCTGACCGGGGGCTTCGCCGAGCCGGGTAGGGTTGGGGAAGTCGGTTGCGCGGTCCTGCTTCTGCCAGACGAAGGCATCGGCGCGATTGGCATTGGCCGACAGGAACACTTCGCTCCGCGCGGCGGCCACATCAGGGAACTTGATCTCGCGAACATTGGGGACCGTCGTCTGGCCAAGCAAACGTGGACCGCCGTCGCCCTGAGCCATGCCGGGCGCCGCGGGCAGGAGCAGGGCCAGCAACGTCAGGGCGCTGAGGATCACAATCAGGCGGCGCATAGGGTCGTCCTCTTCTACCGGCTAGTGGCTCGTGACGCTGAAGTCGTCAAAGAGAATACCTCCCATCGCCCGAGTATACACCCCTGCCCGCCCTGCCGGCAGAGGCTCGGGATCGAACGCCTCGACCACGATCGTTCCGTCCAGCGTGACGGTGATCGTATCGCCGCTGACGTTCATTGCCAGCACGTGCCACATCCGCTCGTCAAACCCCGGTTCCCTGATCTCCACCAGGGTGGTGGCCACGCCCTGGCGCACCCGTTCAAGCACCTGTTTGGGCGTGGCCGGGTAGGTGTTTTTCAAGATCCGGTAGCGGTAGTAACTGGCTGTCAGCGGATCATCGCCGCTGTAGCGGGCCACCAGCCCTGCGGTGCCATTGTACAGGTCATAGAAACTTACCTGCACCGTGTAATCGGTCCATCCCGACGCGCCGGTAACGGCCGCCGTCTCCAGGGTAGACGGGTTGCCGGCGGAGGCGGTGAAGCGTTGTTCCAGCCGACCACCGCCGATCCCCCAGATCGGGCGCTGTTCGGCCAGGCGGATCGGCTCCAGGGGCACAAACGTCCAGGCGCCAGCGGTGGCGGGATCATCAAAGGTGTCGGCGGCGAGAATGGCAGCATTCTGGGGAACGACCGGCGCCGTGGGGTTGGGGCCAATCGTCGGCGTGGGGGGGAAGGGCGGATACTCGAGCATGGGCTCGTGTTCCTGGGCAACCCCGCGTGGCGCCTGCCAGAGGGCCACGGCCACGAGCGCAGCGATCAGCGCGATCACTGCCCCGCCGGCGATGGCGGTTTTGATGTAACCTTTCATAGGCACCCCTCTTTTTGGACGCGGCCCCATGCCGTGCGGGTCGCGCTCGGTACGCGTATTGTACTACCGAGAGCCAGGTCTTGCGAATAGGAAGAAGGTCTTGACGCGCATATGCACCCGTCAGACAGGGTTCACACCTGGGGCGCCGTCTGGAGGGGCGGGCGAAGCCTCCCCGCCCCACCTGTTCCGCCTGCGGCGGGCGCGCATCCTGGCGAAAGCAGGATGGGTCCGCCAGCGCGGGCGGAGCCACAGAACTGCGGAGGACAGGTCCTCCGCACCTCCCCGGGCCAGGCGGTTACGCACTGGAGGAGGAGCGAGAAGGCGTGGAGGGGCCTATGGCCCCTCCGACAGAACCCCTGGCACGCCATCAATGTGACGTTACCTGTGGGCCATCAGCACCAACACTTGAGGCGCATCCAGGTTGTCGGGGCGCACGCTGATCTCAGCGTATTCGTCGGTGGCATTGCCCGCCGCGTCGAGGAAACGGACATAGATGTAGTAATCCTCGCCCGGCACCAGTTGCGCCCGGCTGAGGCCGCTGGCAAGGCTCCACTTCTTGATATCGAAGGTGCCGTTTTGCACGTCGTATGCCGGAACGACGAACCACTTCAGGTTCTGATCCCGCAGCGGGTCGGCTACCCGATCCGGTGAGTTGGCCACCCATACGCCCCAGATGTCATCGGGGAAGAAGTCGTCTTCCACCGGAACACCGTTGAAGCGCAAGGTCTGAATCAGGCCGAACCTGGGATGGCTGATGGCGCTGGCCTGCGAGTCAAGACTCGCGCCTTGCCGGTTCAGCCGTGGCTTCACCCTGTCATAGTTGACCGTCAGATTAAAGACCTCGACATTTCCGGCGCCATCGCGTACTTCGACCACGATGGGCCAGGAGCGGGAACGGTCGCCGCTGAAGCCGGGGATCGGCACCAGATTGGAAAAGCCATCTGGCCCGAGTTGGAAGGTGGAGGTCAGGTTGTCCGCGGAGTTCCCGATCCGCGCCGTGGTGAGGCCGTTGCAGTCGGAGTTGGGAATGATGTTCAGATAGGTGAACGGATAGCGAGTGTAGTCCGCCGCGCCGCCCGGAGCCCCGCCATCATCGCTTCCTGGAGCGGCGCCGGCGCTGCCGGCCCTGGCGAGCGGATTCTCCAGGTACACCGAGACTTCGACGATGCCATCGATTTGAATGCTATCGGAACGTGCCTCGGCTTCGATCTCGCCGGTCTGCGAGTTGCGAAGCTGGGTGAACAGGGTCGAGGGCAGACACGAGACGTCGCTGTAGAGCGCCGGGGGCACAGGGATCCGCAGCGGATTGCCGAAGGGTTGCCAGCCGTTGGAGTCGCTCGCGGCATCGGTTGGCGGGGCGTTCCAGCGCCAGCGGATCTGGTTGGGCGTACCCTGGAGGCCGGGGAACGAGACCAGCACGGCCCGGTCGAGGCTCCGTCCGACTCTGGGCGCGTCACCCTCAATCACCGGCTGGCCGCCGAAGACCGCGGCGCTGAACAGCGAATAGCGGGTGCGAAGCCCGCTGCCGGTGAACTCCTCGCTGACCATGTGGTTGTACGCCGAGGCCGCGGCGATGCTGCCGTAGGCCCGGGGGTTAAAGAGCGCACCCTGAGCGGCAGAGGCCAGCGGCCCACGGAAGCTGGTTGTCGGGGGCTTGAAGGCGTAGAAGGGCTGGATCGCGCCCGACGGCTGCCCGATCCACGACAGGTGCAGGTTGTTCTGCTCGTCGGCGTTGATGTTCACCGTGCCGATGACCCGGCCCGAGGTGAGGCGGCTGCGTGGCCAGCTCCCATCGGCCTGGCGCTCGGCATAGAACACACCCGAGTTTGGCCCGCCCTCTGCAATGCTGCGCCAGGCCACAAACACCCGGCCCTGTCGGTTGAAGCTGATGCTGGAGTCGGCCCACCCATCGCCGCCGGAGGTCACCTGACTGATCTCGAAGCGCGATGCCGCGGCGTTCCACAACCCGGCGAAGATGTGCAGGCGATCCCCGGCGCCAGCGGTGAAAGTCAACCCGACCTGCCCATTTGGCCCAGCGGCCAACCCCAGGGGCGAAGCATAGGCCTCAAAACTGGTGACATTGGTCAGCCCGCTCCAGTTGACGCCGCCGTCGGTCGAGGTGCGGAAACGTACCGGGGTTCCGGGATCGCGCCAGGCAACGAAGATCTGGTTGTTGCTTGACACCGCCACCTCAACCGAGACCGGGAAGGGCGAGCCCCGGTTAACGATGCGGGTCGGCCCCCATTCGCCCTGCGGGGAACGCTGGCGCAGGAAGATGGTGCGCGATGCCTGGTTGATCCAGGCCGCCCACACCGAACCATCGGGCCCCAGGGTGATCGAGGTGGGGGAGTAATCGGGTTGACCCTCGGCGGGGCCCAGGTCCACCGGGTTAGGGAAACTGGTGGCGGTTGCTCCCTTGCTCCAGGCGAAGGCGGTGCGGCGAAAGGCGTTTCCGGAGGCGTGCACCTGATTGTTGCCTGCCACTATGTGGGGGAACTTCACATCATTCGAGTTCGGCAGGATGAACTCGGTGATCAGTCGCAGGCTGCCCTCCTGGGCTCTGGCAGTGGGCGCCGGCTGAGCCGCAAACACGGCGGCCAGCATCGCAACGGTACACAGCGCGACAAGCGACGTTCGCAGCATGGCTCGTTCTACCTCCAGGCGGGGATGGTCGAAGCGTTCGTGGCAGCGCCCCCGCATATCGTTCACCTAATGCTGACCCGGGGTCGGTGCTCCACGACTCTACGACCCTCCGCGACGTTCGTGTGGAGGTGTGGAGCTGTCGAGAGAACGCTAAT
>JAOACN010000396.1 GCA_026417815.1 Chloroflexaceae bacterium
AGATGTGTATAAGAGACAGTGCCTGGGGGAAGGGTCTGGGAGGGCGTGTAGCCCTCCCAGAAAGAAATCGGGCGCCCTGGGTGTCCGAACAGGCTCTTAGTCCGCGTGCCGCTGACCGGGGCGCAGCACCAGCAGGGGCCGATCAATGCCGCGCAACACCTTATCGGCGACGCTGCTGATGGCCACGCTGCGCACCGCGCTCCGCCCGTGGGTGGTCAGGGCCACCAGGTCAACCGCAAGCTGGTGCGCGGTCTCGATAATGGCGCGGGCGGGTTGTTCGGCGTGCGACACCATGGTGCGCGTCCCGGCGGGCGCCAGGCGCGCGGCGACGTTCTGAAGGTACGCTGAAGCGGCGGCTTCTTCGCGGGCCAGGCTGGCTTCATCGGGTCGGTACCGTTCCGGCAGGGGCAGGCTGATCGGTTGGGGGTGGGTGTCAACGATCCGCAGCAGGGTCAGGGCGCCCTGGTCAATCGCGGCGAGCGCGGCGGCGGGCGCCAGGGCCTCCTCGGCCAGCGGCGAGCCGTCGAGGGGTACGAGCACCTGCCCGAAACGCGCCGATGATCCGTTACCGTTGCCCGTCGGACGCAGCAGCAGGAGGGGCGCGTGAGCCTGCCGGGCCAGCGCCTCGGCCACGCTTCCCAGCCAGAGCCGCTCGAAGCCGCTGCGGCCATGGGTGGTGAGCACGATCAGATCGGCGTTGATGTCGCGAGCATAGCGCAGCAGGGTGCGCACCACTGGCCCGGACAGCCGCACCGCCACCGGTTCGAGGTCATCGCCGGCCACGGTTGCGGCGACCCGTTCCAGGTAGACCCGTTCGTGCTCTGCGGCAAGGGAGTGGAGGTGTTCGTCGATGACTGGCAGCCCGTTGACGAAGATCGGGTCGCGGGCGTCTTCGGCGTGGACATGCACCAGGTGCAGGGTCGCGCCAGTCGCGCGGGCAATGCGAGCGGCGGTTGGCAACGCCTGTTCAGCGACCTTTGAACCGTCGAGCGGCGCCAGAATGGTACGGAACATCTTCCTGCCTCCTTGCTGCGAAGGGGTTTGGCCACGTTAACCGCGGGGAAACCGGGTTTCCCCGGTCCCCTGCCTGCAGGGAGAGCCGACCTGCCGGCGCCAGCGGGGGGATGGGGAAAGCCGGCTTTCCCCATCCCCCCTGCCGATGGAAGGGCGCAGCCCCTCCACTGGCAGGGAACCGGCAGCATTTAGCGCGCCGCAGGCGCCGCGTGCGAGGGCGACGGATCGCCGTGGGGGAGCGAGACCTCGCCGGGAGCGGGGGCGAGGGCGATGCGCAGCACCTCGTCCATCGAAGAAACCGGGATCAGGGTCAGATCCTTGCGCACCTTCTCCGGGAGATCGACGATGTCCTTGGCGTTATCCTTCGGCAGAATGAAGGTGCGGATCCCGGCCCGATGTGCGGCGAGGGTCTTCTCCTTCAACCCGCCGATGCCCAGCACCTTGCCACGGAGCGTGACCTCGCCGGTCATCGCCACATCGCGCCGCACCGGCTTGCCGGTCATCGCGCTGATCAGCGCCGTGGTCAGGGTGATACCTGCCGAAGGGCCGTCCTTGGGCACCGCCCCCTCGGGGATATGCACGTGGATGTTGTGCTCCTCGAAGTAATTCGGGTCAATCCCCAGTTCGCTGGAGCGGTAGCGCACGTAGCTCATGGCCGCCTGAGCGCTCTCCTTCATCACATCGCCCAGTTGACCGGTGAGTTGCAGACCACCCTTGCCCTTCACCGGCAGCACCTCGATGCTGAGAATATCACCCCCGGTCGAGGTCCAGGCCACGCCGGTGGCCACGCCCACCTCGTCGCGCTCCTCCGCCAGGCCGAAGCTGAAGCGTTCGGGGCCGAGGTAGACGGCGACATCGGCGGCATCGATGGTATAGGAGGCGCTCAACTCGACCTCGGCGCCTGGCTCGCGGGCCGCCGCGACCTTACGCGCCACTTTGCGGCAAAGGCTGGCAATCTCGCGCTCCAGGTTACGCACGCCGGCCTCGCGCGTATACTCGCGGATCAACTTGGTCACCGCGGCGTCGGTGATGTGCAGTTGATCCGCCTGCAGACCGTGGAACTCCCGCTGCTTGGGGATGAGGAACCCACGGGCGATCTCCAGCTTTTCGTCCTCGGTGTAGCCGCCAATCTCGATGATCTCCATGCGATCGCGCAGCGGCCCGGGGATCGGTTCGAGCTGATTGGCGGTCGCGATGAAGATCACCTTGCTGAGATCGAAGGGGATCTCCAGGTAGTGATCCGAGAAGGTGCTGTTCTGCTCGGGGTCAAGCACCTCCAGCAGGGCCGAGGTCGGATCGCCGCGGAAATCGGCGCCGATCTTATCCACCTCGTCGAGCACGTACACCGGGCTATTCGACTTGACCGACTTGATGCCCTGGATGATGCGGCCGGGCATGGCGCCAATGTAGGTGCGGCGGTGGCCGCGGATCTCGGCCTCGTCGCGCACGCCGCCAAGGCTGGTGCGGATAAACTGCCGGCCCAGGGCGCGCGCGATACTGCGGCCCAGGCTGGTCTTGCCCACACCGGGCGGGCCGACGAAGCAGAGGATCGGGCTGCGCATCTTATTGCCGGCCAGTTTGCGCACGGCCAGATACTCCAGGATACGTTCCTTCACCTTTTCGAGGCCATAGTGATCCTCATCGAGCACCTTCTGGGCCTCGGAAATGCTAATTTCAGGATGCGTCTCCTCGCCCCAGGGCAGATTGGTGAGCCAGTCGAGGTAGGTGCGGATCACCCCGGCTTCAGGGCTGTTCATGCCCTGCTGGGCCAGGCGCTTCACCTCGTGGAGGGCCTGGCTCTTGACGTACTCCGGCGCGTCCATCTCGTGGATCTTGCGCCGCAGTTCGTCAATGGGATCATCGGCCTCGTCGTCTTCGCCCAGTTCACGGCGAATGACGCGCATCTGCTCGCGGAGGAAGTATTCGCGCTGGCTCTGGTCGAGCACCTCCTTGGTGTCCTGCTGGATCTTGGCCCGCAACTTCAGCAACTCGAGCTGCCGGGCCAGCACCAGGTAGGCGCGGTGGAGCCGTTCAGCCGGATCGAGGGTGTTGAGCACCTCCAGGCGATCTTTGAAGTCAAAGGCAGGCCCCCAGGTAACAATGTCGGCCAGATGGCCGGGCCGCTCGATGCGATGCACGAACTGCACCGCCTCCTGGGGCACCTCGCCCAGGTGGTCAACAAACTCGTCCACCTGCTGCTTGACCGTATCCATCAGCGCCTGGACCTCCATGCTATCGAGGTCCGGGTCGAACACGGGCACGCAGCGTACCCGGTAGAAGGGGGTAACCTGGACCGCTTCGAAGATGCGGGCGCGGTAGAGGCCCTCCAGGATGACGCGCGCGGTGCCATCGGGCAGCTTGGCGAACTCATCGAGGCGCGCGATGACCCCGATCGGCGGCAACTGCTGCGGCTGGCTGCTCTTGTACCCCTCCAGCTCAGACTCACGCACAAAGATCAACAACACTTCACGATGATCTTCGTCCCAGGCCCGCTCCATGGCGCGGTACGACTTGCCCTGGGGCACCTGGAGCGGAATGGTCATATGGGGCATAATGACCATCTCGCCAAGCACCACCAGCGGCAGACGGCGTTCGAGGGACGGATCGTAGTCCATACTTTCTCCGCGCCCGACCGCATCGGAAGCGGTGTCGGGATGATTGGCGAACGGACGCTTTTCATTCTTCATCGGGATCCTCACCTTGGTGCGAACAGGTCGCATATTGTTTTGCGGCAGGGCCGCGTAAAGCGGATAATAACGTTTCTTCCCTTCAGGCCCAGCGCCCGCTCTCACCGTGTTCAAGGACGCGGGTCATTCCCAGGAGCACGCGATCGAGCAACTGGATCAGCACGTCGACCTCCTGATCAACCAGATGAGCGAGCGCCGCCTGCATCTGTTCACGGCGGGCCTGTTTGATCTCGGCAATCAGGGTGCGGCCGCGGTCGGTTACCACGACCATGACCTGACGCCGGTCACTGGTGTGACGTTTGCGCTCCACGAGCTGTTTCTCGGCCAGGCGATCAACCACCCCGGTGAGCGAGGCCGCCGACTGCTGGGTCGCTTCGGCCAGATCCGACATTTTACACTCCGCGGCAAGCTGGTAGAGGTGCAGCAAGGTGTAAAACTGGGGCACGGTCAGACGGAAGCGCTCATCGTCGAGCAGTTGCATGAACTGGCGCTGGGCCAACCAGCTAATCTGCATAATGGACTGTTCGATCTGTTCCAGGGGCCCTCGCTCGCCAGGGATCACCTGCTCGCGGATTTCTGAGGTCATGCGTGCATCTGCCGTTCCTATAGAATCGAGATAATCAACAGCCTTAAGTATATCAGAGGTCAGGCGCCACGGCAAGGGCGCGCGATGACAGGGGTGTAACGAAAAGCTCTGCACGTGCCGCGGCTTCCGCTGCGAGGAGGCTCGGAGGGACTGCACCCCTCCGAGCTTTCCCCTTCCTGGTGCGGCGCGGCGAAGCCGCGCCGCACCAGGAAGGGAGGATCTTCGGGGCCTGCGGCCCCCGCAACCCCTGCCAGGGGCAAAGTGACAAAGTAGAGGTAGGCGATGGCGCCCTTATGCCCGAATAAGGTTGCCTGGAACGGCGCGATGTGCTGGTGATGCGAGCGGGGCAAAGGTGCGTTATACTGCAGGCGTGGGGTAGCAACACGTGGGTATGGAGCGTTGCCCGCACCCACCGGCCAGCGGGGATCGCACCCTCCGGGAAAACTCCCGGGCCCGTGAGGTGAGCTTCCGGGAGGGCGCAGCCTTCCCGGGAAGATCCGTTTGTATCCCGTCATGGCGCGGCGGAGCCGCAAGAGATTCGAACGTGGAAACAATCAGATAGAGGGATGGGGAACCTATTTTTCCCCATCCCTCCCGGCAGGAGTCTGGCAGCGTCGCAGCTTCTCAGTTCTCCGACGGGGCCTCGGCTCCGTCGTTCACTCCCTCCTCCTGCTGGAGGTGGAGATCGGCGAGTTGACGCAACGCGGTAAACAGTTCCACATCGAGAATCACGCCCGTAGGATAGCCCTTCTGCGTGACAATGATTGGCTGATGGTTCGCCCGCGAACGCTTTATCAACGCCGCCAGGGAGGAAGCAGCTTTTGAGATTGGCACCACGCCCTGCTTCAGGTCAACGTCCAGCGTATACTTCTTCAGATCGACCACAAGAACCTCCTGAACTATTCCATCCTTACGGCTTATCCGGCCGAAACAGCGATGAAAGTTATGCGAAGCCGACAGCCAGCGCGTCTTTTTGTCCCTTCGGTTGAGCTACGGGCCAAAAACCGCCGCGCGTGAGCATTATTCACGCATGCTAAGTTCGTCCGGCAGCGGCAATCTTTTTCGGACGCGAACGCCGTCAAAAGATTGTCTTACATTTTACACCATAAGTTGATTTTTGTTAAGTCATTTTCGGTGAAAGATCACGCGAAAAATCTCCCGCCCTCTCCCGGTATGCTTACCACTCTCGTCCTCAACCACGGTCCGCTGGCCCTGCCCGCCTTTCTGCCCGATGCCACCCTCGGCGTGGTCCGCGCAGTAGACGCGCGGGACCTCCGCGAGGCGGGGGTTACGGCGCTGGTAATGAACGTGTTTCACCTGATGCAACGCCCTGGTTCTTCGACGGTGACAACCCTGGGCGGGTTGCACCGCATGGCGGCATGGGATGGACCTGTTGTTACGGATTCAGGTGGTTTTCAGGCCTATTCGCTGATCCGCCAACAACCCGGGGCCGGGCGCCTGAGTGACGAGGGGCTGACCTTCCGCCCCGAGGGCGCCGAGCGTCCCTTCAAACTGACCCCCGAGAAGAGCGTGCAGTTGCAACTGGCCTACGGCGCCGATGTGGTGATGTGTCTGGATGATTGCACCCACGTGGATGCCCCGGAAGATGAACAGCGCGCGGCGGTGGAGCGGACGATCCGCTGGGCGCGGCGTTGCCGCGACGAGTTCGATCGCCAGGTGCGCCAGCGCCGCCTTGGCGCGGCGCGCCCGTTGCTATTCGGGGTGGTGCAGGGTGGCGGCGATCCGGCGTTGCGGCGCCGCTGTGCCGAGGCGCTGCTGGAACTCGAGTTCGATGGCTTTGGCTTCGGCGGCTGGCCCCTCGACGCGCAGGGCAACCTGCTCCACGAGGTGCTGCACCTGACGCGCCAGTTGATCCCCTCCCACCTGCCCATGCATGCCCTCGGCGTGGGCCATCCCGAAAGCGTGGCGGCCTGCGCCCGTATGGGCTACCAGCTCTTCGATAGCGCCCTCCCCACCCGCGACGCCCGCGCCGGCCGCCTCTACGCCTTCAGCGCCGACCCGGCCGCGCCAGGGTTCCGCCTCGCCGGACGCTGGTTCGAGACGATCTACATCGCCGATAAAAAGTACATCAAGGCGACCGCGCCCATCGCGCCGGGGTGCGACTGCCACACCTGCCGCCACTACTGCCTGGGCTACCTCCACCACCTGTATCGGTCGGGCGAGACGTTGTACCTGCGCCTGGCCACCATCCACAATCTGCGCTTCATGACCCGGCTGATGGAGCTGTTGCGCGCCGAGTGCGCCGGGCGGGACGCGCCGCCGTCGAGCGGGTAACCCCCGGTCGAGGCCGTGACCGGCGGCGTGTTATAATCTGGGATAGGCGATCGCATTGAATAGCCACGCAGCTTCTGGGCGGCTTCGCCTCCCATTGGGTGGGGGCAGGGGGCATGGAGAAACCCGGTTGCCCCATGCCCTTCCAGTCGGCCCCGGGGCCGCCGGCGCCCTCCCATTGGGCGGGGGCAGAGGGCAAAGGGAAACCCGGTTGCCCCATCCTCCTCCAGCCAACCTTGTTTACGCCAGGAGACTCCAAATGAACAACAGTTTTGGCGCTCGCTCCACGCTTCGGGTTGGTGGCAAAGAGTATGAGATCTACCGGCTTGACAGCCTCGCGCAGCACGGGATCACGCTCGAGCGCCTGCCCTACAGTCTCCGTATTTTGCTCGAAAACCTGCTGCGTACCGAAAATGGCCGTACGGTGACCGCCGATGATGTCCTGGCCCTTGCCAACTGGGACCCGCGGGCCGAGCCGGAGCGGGAAGTGGCCTTTACCCCCGCGCGCGTGATTTTGCAGGATTTTACCGGCGTGCCCTGCGTGGTTGACCTGGCGGCCATGCGTGACGCGATGGCCGACATGGGCGGCGATCCGGCGCTCATCAATCCCTTGCAGCCGGTGGAACTGGTGATTGACCACTCGGTACAGGTGGATGCCTACGGCACCGAGGCAGCGTTGTTGATCAACCGCGATCTGGAATTCCAGCGTAACAAGGAGCGTTATGCCTTCCTCCGCTGGGGCCAGACCGCCTTCCAGAACTTCAAGGTTGTACCCCCGGGCAATGGAATCGTGCATCAGGTGAACCTGGAGTACCTGGCCCGCGTGGTCTTTTCCAGCGACGAGAACCCCCGCGCCACCGGTCCGGTGCAGGCCTACCCCGATACCCTGGTGGGCACCGATAGCCACACGACGATGATCAACGGTCTCGGCGTGCTCGGCTGGGGCGTCGGCGGCATCGAGGCCGAGGCGGCCATGCTTGGCCAGCCCGTTTCAATGCTCATTCCCCAGGTGGTCGGCTTCAAGCTCTTCGGCAGCCTGCCCGAAGGCGCCACCGCCACCGACCTGGTGCTCACCGTGACCCAGATGCTGCGCCAGAAAGGCGTGGTGGGCAAGTTTGTGGAGTTCTTCGGGCCCGGTCTTGCCGCCCTCTCCCTGGCCGACCGCGCCACCATAGCCAATATGGCCCCCGAGTATGGCGCCACCTGCGGCATCTTCCCCGTGGATGCCGAGACCCTCCGCTACCTGCGCTTCTCGGGCCGCCCGGCGGAACGGGTCGCCCTGGTCGAGGCGTACTTCAGGACCCAGGGCCTCTTCCACGATGAGCATGCGCCCGACGCCGAGTACTCCGATGTTCTGGAGCTGGATCTGGGCAGCGTCGAGCCGAGTGTGGCCGGCCCCCGCCGCCCCCAGGATCGCGTAGCGTTGAGCAGGGTCGGCCCGGTGTTTGCCAGCGCCCTCCCCGGCATCCTCAGCCCGAAGGGTGAGGTTGACCCCGCCGCGTTGCAGGCCCGCGTGCCCTGTACGGTTGACGGCGAGACGGTTGAGTTGGGCCACGGCTCGGTGGTGATTGCCGCCATCACCAGTTGCACCAACACTTCGAACCCCTCGGTGATGGTCGGCGCCGGGCTCCTGGCCAAAAAGGCTGTCGAGAAGGGGCTGCGGGTCAGGCCCTGGGTGAAGCCCTCGCTCGCCCCCGGCTCCAAGGTGGTGACCGAGTACCTCGACCGCGCCGGGCTGGCCCCGTACCTCAACCAGTTGCGCTTCAACACCGTCGGCTACGGGTGCACCACCTGCATCGGCAACTCCGGC
>JAOACN010000419.1 GCA_026417815.1 Chloroflexaceae bacterium
CCGGGGAGTCTGGCGAGGGCCTTGCCCGGGTGGCCGAAGGCCCGGAGGGTGTGCGCGTCACCGGCGTGATCGCCGGCGAGGAGGGCATTTTCATCGGCGACGCCCAGTTCACCGACGAGGAGCCGGAAGCCGAAGGCGGCGCGACGACCGGGGAAAAATCGTAGGCACGCAAGGCGTGGCTCCGGGTGCTTTCCCGTCCCGCGCCGACCCGCCCCCCCTCTCTGACCCTCCCCCGCCGGGGGGATCGGGCGTCTCCCCCTCTGGAGGGAGGCGGGAGATACGTGTTCAGAGTTGGGGTAACCCCGCAGACCTGGGAACGAGGGCGGGACGCCCTCGTCACGATTCGAGGGCAAGATGCCCTCGCTCCCAGGAGAAGGGTGAACAGTTACGCTGGGAGGGGGGGCGGAACCCGGCCAACGGCAACCTGCCTGCGAACCGTAGTCTCAGGAGCGTTTCCGGGGGGCTTCGCCCTGCCAGAACCTCCCACCGGGCGGGGGCGTGGGGAAAGCTGGTTTCCCCATTTCACTTCAAAGGAGCAGCATACCCGTCATGAACGACAGCCTGAAAGCCGAACTCGAAGAGCGCTTCCTGCGCTACGCGCGCATTGACACCACCAGCGACCCCGCCTCCTCCACCTCGCCCAGCACGAACCGGCAATTCGACCTGCTCAATCTCCTGGTGGAAGAGTTGCGGGCGATTGGCGCCCGGGACGTGCGCCTGACCGACTACGGAGCGGTGCTGGCGACCATTCCGGCCACGACAACGGTCGCCGATCCGCCCACCATCGCCTTCCTGGCCCACGTGGACACCGCGCCGGCCTTTAATGGCACGGGCGTCAAGCCGGTGGTGCACCGGGCCTACGACGGCAGTGATATCCGCTTCCCCGATAACCCGGACCTGGTGCTCTCGCCCAGGGACTACCCCTACCTGGCGGGTAAGGTTGGCGAGGACATCGTCACCGCCAGCGGCACGACCCTGCTGGGCGCCGACGACAAGGCCGGCGTGGCGATTGTGATGGTCATGGCGCGCCACCTGCTCGAGAACCCGGCCATTCCCCACGGCCCCATCCGCATCTGCTTCACCCCCGATGAAGAGATCGGGCGCGGGGTGCATCCCAACCTGCCGGGGGATCTGCAGGCCGACGTGGCCTACACCCTCGACGGCGCGCACCTGGGCGAAGTGGTCTACGAGACCTTCTCGGCCGACGCGGCCCGCGTGCGGGTCCAGGGCGTGTCGATCCACCCTGGCTGGGCCAGGGGCAAACTGGTCAACGCCCTGCATCTGGCGGCCAGAATCGTTGACATACTCCCCAAGACGCGCCTCACTCCAGAGACAACCGATGGGCGCGAGGGCTTTCTGTTTGTCAGCGATTTGCATGGAAACGCGGCCGAGGCGACCATCGAGGTGGCGCTGCGCGATTTTGAACTGGAGGGCCTCCAGGCCCACGGCGAGCTGCTGCAAAAGATCTGCGCCGTCGTCCAGGCCTCCGAGCCACGGGCGAAGATCACCTGCACCATCACCCCGAGCTACCGCAACATGCGCTACTGGCTCGAAAAGGACATGCGCCCGGTGGAACTGGCGCGGGAGGCCTGCCGGCAGGTGGGGGTGGCGCCGTTCTCGGTTCCGGTGCGGGGCGGCACCGACGGCTCGCGCCTGACCGAGATGGGCGTGCCGACGCCCAATCTCTTCACCGGGATGCAGGAGATTCACGGGCCGCTGGAGTGGGTCAGCCTCCAGGACATGGCGCGGGCGACCGAGATGGTTATCAAGCTGGCGGAGTTGTGGTCAGCGCAGCCCAGGGCCCTGCCCGGCGCGACGCGGGCCGAACCGGCGGACTGGGTGGGCTAAACCCGCGCGCCAGGGTGGCGCGGCCGAGGAGGCCCCCGCCCAGACGGTCACCCGGCTAAACCCGCCCGCGCCAGGGTGGCGCTGCCACCCGTTTTCCTCGTGGGCAGGAGCCGGTGGAAACCAGGTTTCCCTATCCTGCTCCACCTGAAAGTGGGACGCGGCTCCTCACCCGCCCCCGCCTCCCGCTCCACCTGCTATGGAGCGGGAGGGGGCAGGGGGAGGGTGTAGACCACGAATGTTTGCCTCGGGGGCAAGGCCCCAAAAAGGAGAATCCACATGGCAGGAGAAGCCGCCGCGGCCCCGCAGAAGAAGGGGGGCTTTTTTGATCTCATCGAACGGGTGGGCAATAAGGTGCCCCATCCGGTGCTCATGTTCCTCTACCTGATCGCCGGGGTGATCATCATCTCGCACATTCTCTACCTGTTCGGCATCAGCGTGACCGAGGAGGTCGCCATCCCGGTTCCCAAACAACAACTGATCGAACTGCGCGACGCCCTGGGCGGCTCGATTGTGCCCTACGATCCGGTGAACCAGCAGGTGTTGGAGATCCCTGAGTTTATCATTGAGGAACAGACCATTCCCATCCGCAGTCTGCTGACCTCAGAGGGCGTCCGCTTCATCTTTACGTCGTTCGTGCCGAACTTCTCGAACTTCGCGGTGGTCGGCGTGACCTTCATCGCCCTGCTGGGGGCGGGCGTGGCCGAAGAGGCCGGGTTGATGAACGCCCTGATCCGCAAGCTCGTTGCGGTCGCGCCGGCGGGCCTGCTGACGTTCTTCATCATCTTCGTCGGCGTGATCTCGTCGATCGCCTCGGACGCGGGGTACCTGATCTTGATACCCCTGGCCGCGGCGGCCTTCGCCAGCGTGGGCCGCCACCCCCTGGTGGGCCTGGCGGCAGCCTACGCGGGGGTGTCGGCGATCTTCACCGTGAACGTGATCCCCGGTCCTACCGACGCCATGCTGACCGAGATCACCAACGAGTCGATCGCCCTGACCGGCGGACAGCCGATCACCATCGCCGCCAACCTGTGGTGGAGCATCGGTTCGGCGGTCCTGATGGCCCTCGTGGCGACGATCGTTACCGACCGGATCATCGCCCCGCGCCTGGGGACCTACACCGGTACGATCACGCACGAGGGCGAGGGTGAAAAGGCCGCGATCCCGCCCGAACTCGAGGCGAAGGGGCTACGGGCGGCGCTGTGGGGCTTTCTGGCCGTGCTGGCGCTGGTGGTGCTGCTGACGATCATCCCCAACGCGCCGCTGCGACGCCCGCCGGGGGTGGAAGGCGGCAATTCTCCGATCATGGACAGCCTGTTGTTCATCATCACGCTGTTCTTCCTGATCTCGGGCATCGCCTATGGCCGGACGGTCGGCACGATCAAGAGCAGCGCGGACGTCATCAAGGCCGTCACCAAGACTTTCGCCGGCCTGGCCGGGCTGGTGTTCATGCTGCTGATGATCAGCCAGTTCATCGCCTACTTCAATTACTCGACCCTGCCGAGCGTGCTGGCGGTGGCCCTCGCGGACTGGCTGACGGCTGCCGGGATCCCGGCCCTGCCGCTGCTCATCGGCCATGTCGGCTACGAGGTCGCAGCC
>JAOACN010000460.1 GCA_026417815.1 Chloroflexaceae bacterium
CTCAGTGGATCAAGCATTCCGGTCCAGCGCTCTGGACCCTTTATGACCTTTGCGTCTCAGCGTCTTTGCGTCTCACAATCGGCATGCCAGATCACCGCCCCCGCCGCCTGCTGGTAGACATAACGATACCCATCTTCATGCGGCGCAAGCAGAGGCGCGAGGTCATACGCCAGCGCCGTGACGACCTCTGGCGGAGTGTTCAACGGCGCCAGTTGGCCGGCGATGGCGTGCGCCGTTTCCCCCGCGATGATGCGCGTCTCGGTTACGATCCGCACCTCGGCCAGCAAACCCTGTTGCCAGAGGGCGCCCGCCAGGTAGAGGTGGTTGGGGAGTTCCGACTCGCTCCAGGCCCCGAAGTAGCGCTCGAACAGCGGGCGATGCGGCGGATCGTTCCCTACCCCATCGAGCACCACAAGAGTCCGTCGGGTGACGGCGACGAGCCTGGCGAGGGCCGCGCCAATATCGAGCTGGCGGTAGAGCGACCAGGCCGCCAGCACCACATCGTGCGGTTCGACCGATGCATTCGGCCAGTCGGCTTCGACCCGGCGGATATTGGTGATCCCGTGGAGGGACGCCTTACGCTCGAGCATGTCCAGCATCGCCGCCGATTGATCGAGCGCCGTCACCGAGCGCACGTGCCGGGCCAGGGGGAGGGTGAAGCGCCCCGTGCCCGCGCCAACATCGAGCAGCGTATCGTCAGGGCCAAGCAGGCCGGCGACCAGCGCCAGGCAGCGGGGCACCGCACCCGCCGATCCGGCGCGCACATCGTACTCCGCGGCATACTGCTGCCAGAAGGCGCGATCCTCGGCCGGATCGAGGCGCTTGCTCGGGCGCCGACGCATCGCGGCGGCCCAGGCGGCGACAAAATCAATCGGCGACGTGCTCACAGTGATTGCTCCTACAGGCGCTCTCCTGCATAACGACCGTTTGTCTTCGCGCCGTTGCGTCAGCCTTCCGCCGCTACGGTGCGGATCCGCGCCAGCACTACCGTCTTGACGCTGGCGATCCCGATGAGGACGAGCTTCATGAACAGACTTTCCGCCAGAAACAGCGCCGCGCTTCCCAGCATGAGCCAGACCAGCGCCAGGGTGACCAGTTTCGCGCGCAGGGTCATTCCGCGTTGAGTGCGCCAGGTTTCGAGGACCGGCCCGAACACGCGGTTGGTGATCAGCCAGCGGTAAAGCCGCTCGGAGCTGCGCACGTAGCAAGCTGCTGCGAGGAGCACAAACGGCGTCGTTGGTAGTCCCGGTACCACTGTTCCGAGCGCGCCGATCCCCAGCGACAGCGTGCCTATGCTGAGGAATAGCCAGCGAAGCGGGCTGGCGCGGGGTTGCGGTGGGTCCTCGATAGGTTCCATTACCGTCTCGCTCGTGAGTCTGTGTGTTGTGCCAAGTCAACGCTCGCCTACAGTGCGTCTCGCCAGTTTCTCGCCCGGAATCATCATTACCGCGACTCCGCATCAACCCCCTCCGTCATCATCCCCAGAGGGAGAAACACCACGTGCAGCCGCCCGGTGGTCGGGTGGGGCGCCACTTCGGCCCGCACCCTGTAGACGGAATAGATTAACTCCGGCGTCAGCACTGCCTCGGGCGGGCCGCTCGCCACCACCTGACCGCCCTTGAGCACATAGATCTGGTCGCAGTACAGCGCCGCCAGGTTCAGGTCGTGCATAGCGGCGATGGTCGTAACTCCGAGTCCGCGCACCAGGTCGAGCACTTCGAGCTGGTAGTGAATGTCGAGGTGGTTGGTTGGCTCATCGAGCACCAGAAAGCGCGTTTGCTGCGCCAGGGCCCGCGCGACCAGCACCCGCTGCTTTTCTCCGCCGGAGAGGGTCAGAAAACTGCGTTCGGCGAAGGAGCGCATCCCCACCTTGGAGAGAGCGTCATCAACGATCCGCATATCCTCGGCGGTGTCGCGGTCGAGCAGATTCTTGTGCGGCGAACGGCCCATCAGCACCATCTCGCGCACGCTGAAGTCAAATTCGCCGCCGTGCTCTTGCAAGACAACCGCGATGCGTTGCGCGGCCTTGCGCGCACTCATGCGCCAGACATCGTCCGCGTCCAGCAGGATGTGGCCGGCATCGGGTTGCAGGACACGGTAGATCGTGCGCAGCAGCGACGACTTGCCGCTGCCGTTTGGGCCGATCAGCCCCACGAAGCTGCCGGGGGCGCAGCGCAGACTCACCTCGCGCACGATCTGCACCCCGGCGACGCTCCACGACACATTCGTAACGTCCACCTTCATCGCCCGCCTCCCAGCGCCCCGCTGGTGCGGCGCATCAACCAGATAAAGAAGGGCGCTCCCAGGAGCGCGGTGATGATGCCAATCGGCAGTTCTTCCGGAGCGACAATCACCCGCGCCAGCACATCCACCCAGATCAGGAAGATCGCCCCGCTCAAAGCGGCGACCGGAAGCAGGCGCCGGTGATCGGCCCCAACGAGGAGCCGCACGATATGGGGCAGCATCAGCCCGACGAACCCGATGCCTCCGCTGACGGCGACGAGCGTGCCGGTGAGCAGTGAGGTCAGGGCGAAGATCTGTTTCCGAAAGCGATTGGTGTCAACGCCCAGGGTGACCGCTGTCTCTTCCCCGACGCTCAACGCATTCAGGGAACGCGACTGCACCGTGAGCGCCAGCGTGCCGGCAATCAACGCCACAGCCGGCAGACCAAGAAACTCCCAGCGGGCGCCGCCAAGCCCGCCCAGCATCCAGAAGAGCACGCTGCGCACCTGGTTGCCGTCGCGGGCGTTGTAGATCAGAAAGTTGGTGAGGGCGGCAAGGACATACGAAACCGCGACGCCGCTGAGGATCAACCGGCCGGTTGTTAGCCGCCCGCCCTGACGCGCCAGTGCGTAGACGCAGATGAAGGCGAGCAATGCTCCAAGAAAGGCGGCAATCGAAAGCGAGAAGACGCCGAACCAGGTAATCCCGAGCAGGATCACCGCAACCGCCCCGAGCGAGGCGCCCGACGAAACCCCAAGCAGGTAGGGGTCGGCCAGGGGGTTGCGCACCAGCGCCTGCATAGCAGCGCCCACCACCGCAAGCCCCCCGCCGACGACGGCGCCCAGAAGCACGCGGGGAAAGCGGATTTCCCAGATAATGTTCTCCTGGAACGCTTCCCAATCAGGCTCGATCAGTCCCGGCGCGAGCTGGTGCAGGGCGACGCGCCAGACCAGATCGGGCGCCAGGGGCACCGGGCCGACCATGACCGCCAGGGTGATCGACAGCAGCAGCGCTCCGGCGAGAACCGCCAGCAGTGCGCCAAAGCCGAGGCGCGACGCGGCGAGCGGCTGTGTTGTCGCCTGGACTGACGTTGTGGTCGCCTGGCTCATTTGAAGGCCTCCGGGAAGAGGGCGCGCGCCACCTGCTCCACCGCGGCAGGGTTGCGCACGCCGGCTACTACGCTGGAGAGCGGCAGCACGGCGAAGCGCTGGTTCTTGATCGCGCTCACATTGGCCAGGGCCGGATTGGCCAGCAGGAACGCGCGCTTCTGCTCGGCAGTGGTATCACCGTAGTCGAAGATCAGGATAACCTCGGGGTTGCGGGCAACTACTTCCTCCCAGCTCACATCGCCAAACGTGTCCGGGAGGTCGGCAAAGATGTTTTCGCCGCCGGCCAGGGTGATGATATTGTTGGCGATCCCATTGCCACCCGAGGTAAAAGGCTTGTCCTCCCCGCTATCGTAGACAAAAACCCGCGGCGCCGGGCCGGCAGGGATCTTTGTCTTCACCGCGTCAATCTGCGCCTGCATCTTGCGGATCTGTTCCTCGGCCCGCTCCGGCACGCCGAAGATGGCGCCGATCTTCCTGATGTCGTCGTAGACCGTCTCCATGGTCACGGGGCTGTCGGTGCAGTACTCGGTCGAGAGGAAGGAGTTGGCGCCGCTCGCGGCCAGCCTCTCGCGGGTGCGGCCCGATTCCTCGCTGAAGGCGCTACGGAACCCTCCATAGACGAAATCGGGTTGCGCGGCGAGGAGCGTCTCCAGCGACGGATACTGGTCGGAGAGCACCGGAATGGCTGCGTAGGCCGCCTGGAACTCAGGCAGAATAGCGTCATCGAGGTAGGCGGTGCCGACCATGCGATCCTGGAGACCAAGGGCCAGCATCACCTCGGTGACGTGCTGGTTCATTGTCACCGCCCGCTGCGGCGGCGCAGCATAGGTCTGGGTCAGGCCACAGTTCTCGATTGTCAGCGGGAAGCCGCTGGCGGTGGTGGTGACAACCCGCTCGGCGGACCCCGGCGCCGTTGTGGCGGGCGCCGCCGTTGGAGCAGGGCTGGTAGCCGCTGGCGCAGCGCCTTGATTGCCGCAGGCCGCCAGAATCAGG
>JAOACN010000521.1 GCA_026417815.1 Chloroflexaceae bacterium
CAGAGCCAGGTGCTGCCATTCCTGCCCTATGCCCTGGGCGCGCTGGTGCTCCCCGGGCTGATGTTCGGCTGGCGGGGCGCCCTGGTGAGCGCCCTGAGCTTCATCGGGTTGGACATTCTTGGCCTGGCGGCATTCAACCAGGCCCTGGGGATGACCCTTGCTCCACTGGCCCTCACCTTCCGCATCCTGGCGCCTCTGCTCTTCGCGGCGGCCTGGGTCGTTGTGGGAGGTGTGGTGGAGCGCGACAGCGCCAGGGGCATGGGGCAGACAGGGCCCTTCGGCGAAGGGAGAATGGCCGGGATTGCTCGCAGCAAGGACGGCGCCGACCGTTCCACGGTGACGGTGCGCCTGGCCGATCTGCAGCGCAGCATATCCCCGGGAGAGACGGGGGCAAACCTCACCTCCACCGCGCCGGCCATCGCCATGCGCGCCACGGCCGAGCAGCATCCCGCCGCCCGCCGGCTGGTCTACGATCTGCCACCAACTCCGGAGATTGCCCTCGGCGCGGCCCTCGAACGCCTCGGCAGCCTCGTTGCCCAGCAGAGCGGCCTCGAGGTGCAGGTGAGTTGCACGGGCACGGCGCGCCGTCTGCACGCCGCCCAGCACGCCGTGCTCCTGCGCTGCGCGCAGGAGGCCCTCCAGAACGTGCAGCAGCATGCCCGCGCCCACAGCGCCGTCGTGCTGCTGGCCTTCGAGCCCCATAGCGTCTCGCTCACCGTGCAAGACGATGGCGTCGGTCTCCTCGATGGCACCTACGAACGCCCCGGCCTCCACGGGCTGCGCGCGGTGCGCTACCGCCTTGCGGAGTTCGATGGGCGCCTCGATGTCTTCGAGGGCGAAAGCGGCGGGGTGACCGTGCGGGCCACGCTGCCCCTCGATGCATGAGGCGCGCTGCGGCGGCGTCGCTCACTACGGGGTGATGACGAGCCTGTCCGGATACCATGCGTTTCCGGGTACGGTCCGGGAAGGCTGCACCCTTCCAGACCCTCCCCCTGGGCAGCCGGGTGTGTGAGAGCCTTGCCCTCCACGCGTTTGCGTGCACGGACCGTTTTCACCTCAGACTCTCCTGTCAAATCACTTGCCGCGGGACATGCGTTCGCGTATAATCCACACAGGTGTATTCCTGCCAGGGCGCTCCAGCGCCGGGTGTTTCCTGGAGTGAGCCCCCATGACGGCGCGCATCGCGCTGCGAACGTTCAGTCTAATCGGGGCCGCGGGGCTGATCGGGTACGGGCTCATTCAACCAGTTGAGGCTGAGGCACGCTGGCTGATATGTCTCTGGGCCGCCGCGCCACTGCTCTGGCTTGCGGCACGCATTTCCGCGCCGCCGCTGCGGCGTGGCCTGGCGAGCAGCGTGTATCATCTGGGACTGGTGCTGCTGGTTGGTTTCGCGCTGCTGAGCCTGCAACTGCTCCGCCAGCAGGTTGTGCAGGCCGAGGCAATCACGTCGTTCGTTGCTACGACTCCCGACGGCCGCACCACCAGCGACGTGCGCCCTGTCCTGGCCTCGCAGCGGGTGCTGCGCGGGAGCATGCTCGACCGGCGCGGCGAGGTGCTGGTGGCCAGCGAACCGGCAGCCGGATTCGCCCGCCGGATCTATCCGCTGGCGGAGCGTTACGACCCGCGGGCCTTCAGCAATGTGGTGGGCTTCTTCAGCACCCGCTACGGGCAAAGCGGTCTGGAGGCCAGTTATGCCGAGTATTTGACCGGCGAGCGGGGCAACGAGTGGGCGCGACTCCGCGAACGCTTCCTGGGCGGCGCCCCCCGGGGCAATGACCTGACGCTGACGATCAACGCCGATCTGCAGGCCCGGGCGGCGGCGGCCCTCGGCGGGCGCACAGGGTCGGTGGTGGTGCTGGATCCCCGCACGGGGGCCATCCTGGCCCTGGTCAGCGTTCCTGGCTTCGACCCACGCGGGCTGAGCTTTGACCCGGCCGCCGCCGACTGGGCGGAAGAGAACCGGCGCATCAGCGCCTACTGGGCGCAGGTGACCGCCGACGGCGCGGGCCAGCCGTTGCTGAACCGGGCCGCTCAGGGCGTCTATCCGCCGGGGTCCACCTTTAAAACGGTTACGGCGATTGCCGTGCTCGAACACCCCCAGGCCGGACGGCCAGCCGAGATCACCTGCCCCGAAACCTATACGCCCCAGGAGGGCGCGCCGCCCGTGACCAACGCCGTCGCCGGTCTCGCCTCGCTGACCGGATCACCTTCCGACCTCGAACGTGTCTATGCCTTCTCCTGCAACACGGCCTTCGCCCAGTACGCTGTGCGTCTCGGACCGGACCTGATGAGCGAGGTGGCGCGCCGCTTCGATATTCTTCCGCCCGGGCGCGCGTCCACCAATTATCTCGCGTTTACCGAACTGCCCGCCTCGCAGAGTCTGCTCTACGTGGATCCGGGCTTTCTGAATTACCCGCGGGCCCTGGCCGACACCGGCTATGGCCAGGGGCAACTGCTGGTCACGCCGCTGCAGATGGCCCTGGTGGCCGCGGCGGTCGCCAATGATGGGGTGCTGATGCAGCCCTACCTGGTCCAGCGCATCACCCGGCCTGATGGGGGCACGATCCGCGAGTTCCGGCCGCGGGAACTTCGCCGGACCATGTCGCCGCAGACAGCGCGGACGATGCTCGCCGCCATGGGCGCGGTAGGGCGCTATGGCTTTGGCAACGGCGTAAGTGCCTTTGTGCCGGGCATTCCCGTGGGTGGCAAGTCGGGCACCGCCGAGCATGTGCCGGGAGCGACACCGCACGCCTGGTTCCTGGCGGTCGCCCCCCTCGATGCCCCGCGCTACGCGGTAGCGGTGATGGTGGAGAGTGGCGGGGAGGGCAGCAGCGTCGGCGCCGAACTGGCCGGGCAGGTCCTCGCAGCAGCCTTCGCGACAGAATGATGATGATCCGCATCCTGGGCAGATTAGGCCTGTTCCTGGGTCTGGCGTTCCTCGCCGCTGGCTGCGCCGCGCGCAGCACATGGTCGCCAGCGACGCCCGTGGTGACGCCGATCCCCGTTGTGCCAGCGTCGACGCTTGCTCCAACGCCGACAGCGATTGCGGTTACCGCCACCAGCGAACCATCGCCCACGCCGCTTCCACCCACACCCACGCTGGCAGAGGAGGCCACCCCGCTGCCGGTGACGCTCCGCCGGCAGATTTTCCACGAGGTCTGGAGCACGATCAACGAGAAGTACCTCTATGCCGACTTTCGCGGCGTAGACTGGGCGGCGACGCGGGAGGAGTTCGCACCGCTCGTCGAGAGCGCCGCCGATGACGCGGCGTTCTTCGACCTGATGGTCGAGATGGTGGGACGTCTGGGTGATGAGCATTCGCGCTTTCTGCCGCCGAGCGACGCCCAGCGCCAGGATGTGCTGACCAGCGGGCGCGAGGAGCAGGTTGGCATCGGGGTCATCGTGCTGCCGCTCCGTGACGCGCTGCTCATCCAGCACGTCTTTCCTGACAGCCCCGCCGAACGGGCCGGCCTGCAACCCCGCGACCGGATCGTGGCGATTGATGGCGTCCTGTACTCCCAGGGTGACATTCAAGGACCGGAGGGCAGCCAGGTCCGCCTGACGGTCGTGCGCCCCGGCGAAGCCAGCCGCGACCTGGTGATCACCCGGCGCCGGGTCGAGGGACGGATCGGCCCCACCGGGCTGCGCCTGCCTGGCGATATCGGCTACCTGGGGATCACCACCCTCTGGGTCAACGATATGGACGCCCAGGTCCGCGAGGTGCTGACCAGTCTTACCGGGCCGGCGCCGTTGCGCGGGCTGATTATCGATCTGCGCAGCAACCCCGGCGGCTGGCGCAGCGTAATGACCGGCATTCTGGGCCACTTTGCGCGGGGTGAGGTGGGGAGCTTCACCAGCCGCGCGGGCGATACTCCGCTGGTGATTGAGCCAGTCCTGCCCGACCTGCGCGGTCTGCCGCTGGTGGTGCTGGTGGACGAGGACACCGCCTCCTACGCCGAGGTGCTCGCGGCCGTGTTGCAGCAGCACGCCGGCGCGGTGGTCGTAGGCGCGCCAACCGCGGGGAACACCGAAACCATTTACGCCTACGATCTGAGTGGCGGCACGCGCCTCTGGGTGGCCCAGGAGGGTTTTCAACTCGCCAACGGCGCCTGGCTGGAAGGCGCCGGCGTTCAGCCCGACATCCTGAGCCTCAACGACTGGACCCGCTTCAGCGCCGCGGATGACCCGGGTATCACGCTGGCCCTGGGGTTGCTCAACCGCGGCGCGGGCGGGAAATGATCCTGCACCTGTCGGGAAGCGCAGGCGCCCCACGCCCCACCGCCGGTGGCGGAACTGAGGGAACCTCCGCCTCCTGCGACGAGGCACGGGGTGGCGTAGTTGCCCCGCGGGTGGTTCTGGCGGCACAGCCGCTACTGTAAAGTACGTTTCCTGGCATTTCCGCCCCCCTCCCAGCCTCCCGCCCTTGGGGTGAGGGGCCGGGCGCCCTCTCCCAACGGGGGAGGCCTGGGGAGGGGGCTGAGGTTTAGCGACAAACGTTGTTCACCGACCACTAAAATCACCGAAAAACCGGGGGCCGGGGCGTGTCCCGGAGACTTGCCCCGGACCCCTCTGCCGGAGGCAGAGGTTGATTCGGCCCTGTCGACAAAACCGGTATAATGAACAGGAGGGTAAAGCCCTCTCGAACCCGCCCATTCGGCAGGGGCTGAGGAAAGCTATGAGCGCACAACTGGGGCGAGCGATTGAACTGGCGGCGACGGCGGAGCGGGTGGTGGTGCTCACCGGCGCGGGTTTCAGCCGGCCCTCCGGCATCCCCGATTTTCGCAGCCCGGATGGCCTCTGGGCCCGCAGCGATCCCTCCGAAGTGGCTTCGCTGCGGGCGTTCCGGCGCGATCCTGATGGCTTCTACCGCTGGCTCAACGACCTGATTGACCCGATCCTGGCGGCGCGTCCGAACCCGGCCCATCTGGCGGTTGCCGAGTTCGAGGCCGCCGGGCGGGTGACGGGAGTGATCACCCAGAACATTGACGGCTTGCACCAGCAGGCCGGGTCGCGCCGCGTTTACGAACTGCATGGACACCTGCGGACAGCGACCTGTTTCGAGTGCGAACGGCAGGCGCCCGGCGAGAAGCTGCTGCCAGTGATCCGGCAGGGGCGCGCGCCACGCTGCTCGTGCGGGGGGGTGTTCAAGCCCGATGTCGTGCTCTTCGACGAGGGGTTGCCGCGGGGGTTGCTCTGGCTGGCCCAGGCGCTGATCGAACAGTGCGACCTGTTGCTGGTAGCCGGCACGTCGCTCGAAGTGGCGCCCGTCTGCGACCTGCCGCTGATCGCCGCGCGTCGCGGGGCGCGGATGATCATCGTGAACCTCGAGGAGACGTACCTGGACAGACAGGCCGATGTGGTCCTCCGCGATGATGTGGCGACGGCCATTCCGGCGATCGTCGCCGGGGCGCTGGAGCGGGGCGGGCGGCAGTAGGGCGCGCGTCTTCACTTTTACCGCGGAGGGCGCAGGAGGATGGGCTGGATGAAACCTCCGCGCCCTCCGCGGTGAACACGTGTCGGTAGACGTGAACGCCGTCACGGCGTGAATGGCGGCCCCCTCAACGCTTCAGTCGTTCCGCAATTTCGGCCACGCGGCGGCCCAGCGCGCGGCCCTGGGCGCGGTCATCGTCGGTGAGGCCGCCGATGGCGGTGGCGCCGTAGTAGGAGCCGGAACGCTCCATCGTCGGGGTCCAGGGCAGTCCAACGATGATCATCCCGCTGCCAAGTTCCCAGTGAAGCACGTTAAGCAGGGTAAACTCGGTTCCCGAGTGCCGCCCGGCGCTGGTGGTAAAGGCCGCGCCGACCTTGCCCGCGAGCAGGCCCTCTTCCCACATATCCCCCGTCGTATCCAGCCAGCGTTTGAGCGAGCCTTTGATACCCGTCCAGTTCGGCGTGCCGATAATGATCGCGTCGGCCTCGAGCAGATCCTCGCGTGAGGCGTCGGGCAATTTGAGGAGCGAGACGTTCGCGCCCGCTACCTCTTGCGCGCCGGCCGCGACTTCTTGCGCCAGCGCGGCGAGCAGATCGCCGTGGTCGTAGAGCACCAGCACCCGACAGGGATCGCCCATGAGCGCACCTCCTTTACGTGCCCGGCAATCCCGGCAGCACTGCGGACCGCAGCAGCCAGCGGCGTCAAGAGGACCGCGAGCCACCGCCGGGAGCGGGTTGCGGGTTTTCGCTGTGTTGCGAGACAGGGTGGATAATGCTGCGTATTATAGCAAACCCTGTCGGCCAGTGTGGTAGGATTCCGTGTGGAGGCGGGGCCGGTGCAACGTCCTGGGGGCAAGCCCCGAACTTCACTCGTTGGCGCTGGCGGTTGGGTGTGACGAAACGTCTTGCACGCTCCCCTTAGCCCAGCGGCTGATGAAGATCTACAATATAAACCGGTATTCGCCCCATAGCCCGGCGGCTGAAGCCGCGGGCTACAGATGCGAAGCCCGCCTTCGCGGGCTGTACTGGACGTAGTTCTTAATGATCATCAGGCTCCCGGCGGGCCGGTGGGCCGCGGCACGTGCAGAACGTTTCGTCGCACCCCTGGCGGCGTAGCCGCTCCAAACCCGCCATTGAAGGCGGGCGTTGCAGGAGGCCCGTGGGCATAGGGCCCGGAGGCGCCTGCCGGGTTTCTTTTCTGCTCTGCCAGTGGGCCAGGGTGTAGGGAAACCAGGTTTCCCCATTTGCCGAATACCCCCGTGTTGCGTCTGGAACAGTGCGCCGCCAGGGGCCGGGGAAGGAGTTGGGAGGGCCACGGCCTCCCAGAAATAATCCCTGAGTTCTGGCGCCGACCCCGAGGGTCTACGGAGGAATACACCATGCAGAATCTCAAGGAACAGGTCTACGTTGAGGCAACGACGGTCACGGTCGAAGGGTTCCGCCTGCGGGTGCTGACGGCGGGTGAAGGGCCGGCAGTGCTGCTGTTGCACGGCTTCCTGGTGAACGCCGACGACTGGCGCCCCACCATCACGTGTCTGGCCGAGGCGGGGTACCGGGCAATCGCCCCGGACACCCTGGGCTTCGGCTACTCGGATAAACCGGGAGGCGCGGCTTACAGCCTCCAGCGGTTTGCGGACATCAACGTCGGCCTGCTCGATGCCCTGGGGGTGCAATCTGCCGCCGTGGTTGGGCACTCGATGGGGGGCAAGCACGCCCTGGCGACGACGGTGCTCTATCCGCAGCGCGTCTCACGGCTGCTGATCGCCGACAGTGAGGGCTTTATGCAACTGCCGCTGTTCATGCGCAAAGGCGGGTCGCTGCCCTTCCTGGGCGAGAGCATTCTCTCCCTCTCCGCACTCACGCCGGTGATCCGCATGCAGCTTGCCGCCGCCTTTGCCGACCCGGCGCGCTACGTCACCCCCGAACTGATTGCCCGCGGGCGCGCCACCCTTGGCGATCGCCGCATCCGCGAAACGACGCTCGCTATGAGCCGTCACTTCGAGGCCAACGATCTCAAGGGCAGCGGCCTCTGGGAGCGTCTGAAGGAGATCCGCTGCCCGGTGCTGATCGTCTGGGGCGAGCAGGATCGCCTGTTCCCGGTTAAGTATGCGCGGGAGGCGCAGGCCGCCATTCCCGGCTCGCAACTGGTGATCATCCCCCGTTGCGGCCACTTTCCGCAGATCGAGGCCCAGGAACGCTTCCATGGTTTGCTGCTCGGTTTTCTGGCCGGCCAGGAGATTCGCTGAGGCTGATCCAGGATCAGGGGGTTTCTGGGAGGGATCTGCGCTTCCAGACGTGCGCGCAACGCTGAGAGTGGCGCGCACGTCTGGACCGGTTGGGCGGCGCATTACCCCGTAAAGGTGCGGTCAATCAACTCCTGCATCCGCTCCACGTGGGAGCCACGCCAGTAGATCTGCCCACATACCTGGCAACGCCAGAACTCGTCGTAGTAGCGCCGGGTCTTTGGCTGGAGCTGATCGAGGATCTCCGCCTTGGCCACTGGCGCCGTGAGGCCGTTGCAGCGGATGCAGCGTCGGAAGGGCCGCGCGCTGGCCCGCAGGTCGTAGCCTGTCTCTTATACACATCT
>JAOACN010000536.1 GCA_026417815.1 Chloroflexaceae bacterium
AGATGTGTATAAGAGACAGGAGGCCACCAGCGCGCGGATCTGTTCACCGAGGGCCGCTTCTTCGCTGCGGTGCCGGGTGAGCAACACCAGGGCCAGTTGCGCGGCAAGGGCGTGGGCGAAGGCCGGGTCCAGCCGCCCGGCGCTCCCGCCCAGGTGCAACCGCCCGAGGAGTTCTTCCTCCACGTGCAGGAGCAGGGGCGCAGGATCCTCAGGGGGATTGCCCCAACTCGCCTCGGCCACGATCGTGGCGTCCTCGATCACCTCCAGGCGCCCGGCCGGAGCCGGAAGGAAGCGCGCCACCAGGTCGGCGAGGCTGCGGGCGCAACGGTCGGCCTCAACGGGAATGGCGCCGTTGTAGGCACAGGTGGCGAGTTGGGCAAGCAGTTCCCAGCCAGTCGAGGCGATCGTCATAGCCATAGCGTACAGTGTGGCGATCCAGCAAACCGGTGCGTGTCCCGGGCGCGTGTGCAGACGTTCCCGGGAGCGCGCAGCGGAGCACAGAGGAGGGGCATTTTGCACGCCGCCGCGTCATCGGCGGTCAGGTCGTGATTCAGCGCCGCCCGTAGGCCACGGCGCTCTTGCGACCCTGCTCGCGCGCCTGTTGCACGGCCCGCTGGCGGATCTCCTCCGCCAGTTCGCTCAACTCGCGAATATCCGAGAACGGACCGTCGTGGCTGGAAATGACGCCAACAGAGAGTGACATCAGCGGCGCGTGGCGCAGGTTGCCGTTTTCGTCGGCCACTTCGAGGTAGCCCTGTTTGCGATGCTTGAAGTTGTAGTGCAGCCCGATCTCGTCATCGAAGCGGGCGATCAGCCGTTCGCAGATCGAGCGGATATGCTCGGGGGTCGAGGTGACAACGAAATCCGGGCCAACGACCATCTGCCCCACGAACTCGTCATTGCTGCCCAGTTCGTTGATCGCCTCGTTCAGCAGCAGGGCGGTAAACTTGAGCACGTCCTCCCCCGCCACCGGGCCGTAGCTCTGGGTGAAGGTTTCGAAGCCATTGATATGGATCAGGGCCATGGCCCAACCTTCAGCGGAGCGCAATGAGCGCAACTGGTCGGTGATCAGATCGGCCGTGGGCAGATTGGTGACCGGGTGCAACTGGTTCTTGCGCCGGGCCTCTTCGAGCTGGTTCTTAACGATCGTATGCACCTCTTCGATATCGAAGGGTTTGAGGATGTAGTACTGGGCCTGCACCTCGCCCAGGCCGCGCAGACGGTCGGTGCGCTCTCCGCGGGCAGTCAGAAAGATGATCGGGATGTGGCGGGTACGGGGGCTGGCCCGCAGGGCCTTGCCGATCTCGTAGCCCTCCATATCGGGGAGCATCACATCCAGCAACGCGAGATTGGGAGGGGTCTTGCTACAGATTTCAAGCGCCGCTGAACCGCGCATCGCGGTGTAGACTTCATACCCCTGGGAGGTAAAATAAATCTTCAGCAGGCTGGAAATGTCGGCCTGATCCTCAACCACCAGAATACGCTCTTTACTCACGGACGGTCCTCCTCGAGCTAGCGACGACGCCGATGGGAATGCTGGTTGTACTCTCTGGGGACAGCGACCTGGTCAGGCGCCGCGTGGTCGGGGCGCCTGGCGGCCCCGGCAACCCGTCCATTGCTCGCGGCTGGCGCTGCGGGGCCGGCTGGCGGCGGGGCGACACGACGCTCTGCCGGGTCGTCGTAGACGTTGGGCCAGTGATAGACGATCCGCCGCGGCTCGCCCGTAGCCCTGTCCACATCCTCCAGATCGTGGCCGGTCACCGTCGTGCGTATCAGGTTCTTGTCATTGTCAAAGATTATAACAGCATTCGATTCGATCATGCGACCTGGATAGACGATAAAGCCGCTGCCAATCTTGACATTGTGGCCCACCGCCGAGCCAAGCACCGGCATATTGATCTCGACCGGCTTACCCTGGTGCACCACCTTGATCGGTTCGTTCTGGAGATTAAAATCGGTAAAACAGTTATTGGCTCCGATGAAGGTATTGCGCCCGACCACGCACAGTTGCAGGGTGGAGTTCTGGGCCACCATACTGTTTTCCATCAGTGTGGTCATGAACAATCCGGCATTGAACGGCAGAAAGCAGCGGTCGCTCACCACGCTTAACATAATCTGAGCGCCCTGCATAATATTCACACCGTTGCCGATGATGCTATTGGCGATGACCACACCGGGGCCGATGTACACATCATCGCCGATAATGGTGGGGCCATGGATAATAGCGGTGGGATCGATGGAACAGCGTTTGCCAACTTTCACCAGGGCCTTGGAGGCGAGAAAGTGGTTCCGCCAGGGGGCTTCAAAGGGATTGAGGCGTTGCCAGAGGGTCGCCGCGGAGAAGCCGAGCTTCTCAAGAAAGATGCGCCACTCGCCCGGCTGCCAGTGTCTGATAGTGGCCAGGCGAGCCTGGCTCATCTTCCTATCCTGGGCCGCGGCCATCGAAAAGACGCCCATGAGCACGTTCGCCATGAGCACGTGTACCCAGTTCTCAATTGAGAGAAAGGCCCGAATAGGAATCTGATAGGTCAACTCGCCCTTGTGGGCCATGTAACTGGGGATGCGGTAGTAGCCCATTTCGTGGCTTTGCGTATCGATCACCAGCGGGATGGGCGTCTCGCGGCGTCCGGGGGGAAAGTAGTACAACTCGGCCACGCGCACCGCGCCGCGCCGTTCCTGACCGTCCTGAAGGTAAGCAACATCATCGCGCTGGACGATCCCGGAGCAGAGTTGCGTGGCGTGCCGTTCAATGCTCCGATCGCCGAGGGTGAAGGCGATCTGGCAGGGGCGCCCCGCGGCGCGGGCGCGGGTGATGAACTCGTCAATCAGCGCCGCATTGAAGTATAGATTATCGCGATGAACGAGAATTTCTTCACTATCGGCGGACGCATATTCATCGAGTTCATCAATCGAATCGATCTCAATACTACCCTTGCAGTAATTCTTTAGCAGATCGCGCTGCAAGAGCCACAGCGGCTTGTTGAGGATTCGCAGTTCGCGAGCGGGTTCAGAGAAGGGTGGAATAAGTGTTCGATCGCGAATAGTGATTCGCTCCATTGCCGATCCCTTTCTTGGTTCCCGACAGCCGCCAGTGTTCCTGACCGTGTAATCACACCGGTCTACTATAGCCAGTAGGGAATGTCCCTGGCAAGAATGCAAGATTACAGTCTAATGACAGAAAAACGGCGAGATATTGTAGGCATTAACATTCTACACGACGATGATCACCCGCGTCAATGTTACTTTCGGGTGAGCACGAGCTTGCTACCAGATGAGCGTTCAGGAACAGGGGGATGCGAGAAGCCCCGGCGCCCTCGATGGACGTCCCCCGGGCAGGCCCCCACACCTCCCGCGAGAGGCGGACCTGGCACAAGGCGACGAGTGGTCGGTGGAGGGGGGCCGGGAGGGCGCAGCCATCCCGCCCCCTCCCGTTCGAGCGTTGAAGGCGCGCGGCGCGTCTTCCGCACTTACGGGTAGGGCAAAGCGGATCGGCTTCGCCTACAATGTAGGGCTACTGGAGCACTGGCGTCGGTAGCGAACATGGCCGGTTAGAGGGGTGTGGGGAAACCGGGTTTCCCCACATCCCTGCCCGTGGGGAGCGTTAGGGAGATGTCGCGCCCTCACGCCCTCCGGCGGGGGCGGGCTTGTCCGCCGGCGCGCAAGGAGATCCTGGGGAGCATATGTCGAAACCGTCCTTTGATGAGGCCCTGCGCCAGCTTGACCAGGCGCTCCAACGCCTGGAGAGGGCCGCGCCCGAGGCGCCGCCGGGGGCCGAAGGCTCGCCTGAGGCGCCCGTGCAGCCGGCCGGCGCTCCCGCGCCGCCCGCCCCGCGTCCCCGCGGCAGGCGGCGGGGCGCAATCTATCGGGCCTCCCGACACGCCGCTACCGCCAGCGCAGCAACTCTGCCCCCCACAGGCGCGCCAACGATCCGCCTGGACGAGACGGCGCCGCCGGTGGCGAGCGGACCCGTCGCGCCGGGGGAACGGGGCGCGCCCATCGCTGGCGAGCCCGTCGCGCCGGAGGAGCGCGCCGCGCCCATCGCTGGCGGGCCCGTCGCGTCGGGGGAGCGCGGCGCGCCCGCGGAAGCGGTTGCCGTTCCGCCCCCTCCGCCAACCGAGGCGCTGCTGCGGCTCGCCGTCGGGGCGGCGCTGCTGGGTCTCGATGGGTTGGCCGCGCGCTCGGGGGCCTGGGAAGCGGCCGCGGGGATCTCCCGCTCCGCCGAAACGACGCCCGATCGTAACGCCGAGACCGGCGCGGGGCGCTTCCGTCACGCGCTGATCGGCTGGCTCTTCGAGGCCGAGGCCCACCTGCGGCCCCGCGGCAATCCCATCGCCTGGCTGCGTACCGTGGTGGCCTACCTCTTCGGGACGGTCTTCTCGGTAGTGATTGAGATGCTGCCCCTGCCCCGCTTCGGCGCGCGCCGGGGCCGCCGGGCCAACGCCGACCCGACGGATGAGGATACCCGGCGCTGGATCGACCGGGGCCTGGCCGAGGAAGGGCCGAGCCGGCGCTTCGCCCGGGCGGCGCTGGAAGATATGCTCCATCGCGCCATCATCTATGCCGCCGATCGTCCCGCCGTCGCCCAGGCCCTGGGCGCCATCGTCCGCTCTCCGGCAATGGACGATGCCGTCGAGCACATCGTCGCCGGGCCGGTGGTCGAACGGGCCATCGAGCGCGTTGCGGCCAGTCCGGCCCTGGATACGGTAGTGGCCCGGGTCGCCGCCAGTCCCGCTCTCGATACGGTGATTGACAGCGTGGCCGAGAGTCCCGCCCTTAATGGGGCGATCGGCAAGATTGTGCGTACCCCGGCGATGGAAGACGCGGTCACCTATCTGACGGAAACCCCGGCCATGGATCAGGCCATCGAAACGCTTTCGCAGAACCCGGCCCTGGCCGAGCTGGTGCGTTCGCAGAGCGGTTCACTGGCCCGCGACATTTTGAACGATGTGCGTAGCCGGGCCATCCAGGGCGATCAGGGCCTGGAGAGCCTGGCGCGGCGCTTGCTGCGCCGGCCGCCCCGCGCCTCCCTGCCGCCCGAGGCGCGGGGCCTGCTGGTCGCGGAGACGACCGGTGATCCTGATGGTCAGACCCGGTCCGAATAACCCTGGCGGAAGGCGGGGGCGCACCAGGTGTGCCCCCGCTCCTGCCTGAGGAGAGGGCCTGGCCCTCCCGCGAACGCTGTTTCCTCAGCCGTCTGGAGTGGCGTGGGGAAACCTGGTTTCCCGATGCCCCTGCCCGAATGGAGCTACCCATGATCGCGATCCCTTCTATGCGCAGGCGTCGAGCGCCCACCCTGCAGGCCAGGAGGCGTTTCGTCGGCTACGCGGGCTTTGTTACCCGTGCCATAGCGATGGTGATCGATCTGCTGATCATCTTCGGCGTCTGGATCATCGGTGGCATCGCCCTCGACTTTTTTTGGCGCACGTCGGGCATCAATGACATTCTCCGCTGGATGCTCGAGGCGTTCGGCTGGCTCGCCATGGAACGAACGCCCGCGCGTGACCTGCTGTTCAGCTTCTTTAGCCTCCAGTTCTTCTCTTTCCTCTACTTCACCGTGTTCCTGCGCCTGGGCGGAGCAACGATCGGCAAGTACCTGCTGGGTCTGCGGGTGCTCCGCGCCGATGGAACGCCGCTGCGCACCGGCAGGGCCGCTCTGCGCGCGCTGGCCTACGCCCTCTCCTCTCTGCCGGTCTACCTCGGCTTTCTCAACATCCTGGTGGACGATCGGCGCCGGGGCTGGCACGACCTGCTCGCGGGGACGGTGGTGGTCTACCACTGGCGTGACTATCCGGAGCCGGTTGTCGTCCAGGGATCGATGGAACCGTAGAGACGGTCCCAAATTGTGGGGAAACCAGGTTTCCCCACGCTCTGTCAGGCGGCTGCCAGGGGTTCTGAGGTGGTGTTTCAGGCGCAGAACGCCAGCGTATACAAAGGAGGCCTCCCCGTGTCCAATGCCCAGAGCCTCGTCGCCCTGTTTGAGGCGATGACGCAGAACCTTGAACGGGATCGCGACAATCTGAACCAGCTTGATCGCGACGATAACGACACCGGCGACAACATGGTCGCCAATTTCCGCCTGGTGACGGCGACGTTGCAGCAGGAGATCAACCGCGAGGGCGAGACGGATCTGGGTGTGGCCCTCGGACAGGCAGCGCAGACGTTGCGGAGCGAGGGGCGGGGCGGCACGGCGGGGATCTACGCCGATGGGCTCGCCGAGGCGGCCAACCGACTGTCGGGGAAGAGCAGCTTCACCCTCGATGACCTGCTGCCCCTGCTGGAGGGCCTTGCCCGGGGAGCGCAGCAGTCGGGCCGCCAGCCCGGGGAGGGTTCGCTGCTGGATGTGCTGCTGCCGGCGATTGGCAGCTACAGCCAGGCCAAGCGCGCGGGCCAGAGCGATCTGGAGGCCATGCTCAGCGCGCTGCTGGAGGCGCGCCGGGGCGCGACGGGTACGGCCAGCGCCTCAACCGGCTATGGCCGCGGCGCCGGCCGGGATACGCGGGGTGAAATCGATCCCGGCGCCGCCGGGGCGGCCTCGCTGCTGGAAGGGTTGCTGGGCGCGCTGTTGCAGAGCGCCATGCGCGGTCAGGCTGGCGGCGCCGGTGCTCCAGGCAAGTATAGCGGGCCTTCCACCCTCCCCCAGACCGAAACCGGTACCGGTGAGACCCGCCCGCAGGCGCCCGCCAGTTCCGGGAATCCCATTCTTGACATCCTCGGCGGCCTGTTCGGGGGCAATCGGTAGATCTTCATTCGCACGGCAAGGTTTTCCTGGGAGGGCGACGCCCTCCCCGTGGCGGGTTCTCCCCAGAAGCGGTGCGCCCGGGAGGCTCGCGTCCTCCCGGCCCCTCCCCTTCCGCAGGCGCTCCCTGAAGGGGCCGGGAGGGCGCCGCCCTCCCGGTGGCGCGTTTTTCTGCCCGGAGATGTGCCGGGGAGGGCGTTTACCCTCCCCTCGTGGCGCCCTTTCAGCACGGATCCATGGCGCGAGTGCATGAGGCATATCAGCGAGGGGGCGTTTACCCTCCCCTCGTAGCGCCCTTTCAGCACTCTTCGCCCGACGTAAGCATGTAGCCCGCGCCGCGCACGCTCACCAGAAAGGTCGGGGCGCGGGGGTTGGGTTCGAGCTTGGCGCGCAGCCGGTGCACCCGGGCCTTGATCAGTTCGCGGGCCTCGTCGGGGGCGCAGTGATAGCCCAGCACGTCGCGGGCCAGGCGTTCGGGGGACAGCACCTCGCCGTTGCGATGGGCCAGGTAGAGCAGCAGATCAAACTCCCCGCTGGTCAGCGGCAGGATCCGATTGCCCACCGTCGCCCGGCGGCGGCGCGGGTCAATGTGCAGCGCGCCGACGCGCAGGGTGGCCTGGCGGGGTTCCGGGATCGCGTAGGGAGCATCGTGGGGCTCGGCGATGCGTAACAGCGTGGCGCCCAGGTGCCGGAGCGTGGCTTGATAGGCGCTGCGGGTGTGCCACTGCTCCAGCGCCCGGTCCACACAGCGGGCGATGGCATCGAAGGTAAAGGGTTTGCGCAGGTAGGCCCGCGCGCCGAGATTAAGGGCCGCGATCGCCGATTCGAGTGTTGCTGCGCCGGTCAGGACTATCAACTCCAGGTCGGGATGCAGGCGTCGCGCCGCGGCCATCAGCGCGAGGCCGTCGCCCGTCGCCAGCGCGATCTCGGTCATCAGCAGGGCGAAGGATTCTTGCTGCAGCAGCGCCAGCGCCTGCTGCGCGCTGCCCGTGGCGACGACCGTGCGCCCGTCGGCGCGAAGCTGGCTGTCGAGCGCCATGCGAAGGTCTGGGTCCTCCTCTACAAGTAGTATGCGTGGCTTGTTCATCGGATGCCCCACTGCTCAGCAGGATGTCGGGTCGTGTGGCGACACGCCGGCGTCAGCAGGCGCTACGAGCCACAGCGGCTCTGGTCCGCTGTACGACGGGACGCGCGCAGGGCGCCAGACTCCGCCGGTGTGCCGGAGTATTCGAGCGGCAGTACGATACCAGTTTCAACGCCGAAGGTACAGGCCCCCACGCTCCTATTGCAAAAGGGGTTAGTGGTACGGTGCCATTCAGCAGGTGCCGGATGGAACGCGCCGTTGTTGCTCGGAGGAGGGGCAACCCGGTTTCCCCATCCAGCCGCCCGATGGGAGGGTCCGGGAGGGGTAGCCCTCCCGGAACCCTCTAACCCGCTTTGGGGCGCGTAGTCGCCCCACCGGGACGCACGTGTAGAGCCGTCCTGCCGGGACGGCTCTACTTGCGCGTCAGAAGACTTTACGGTAGAGTAAAGATAACGTCTTTGCAAAGGATGTGCAGATCCCATCCAGGAGAATGTGATGGCAACGGGCCCCAGCCAGAAAGAGAAGCTCAACGGCCTCTGGATCTCCGATATGTCCATCCGCCAGCCGGTGTTCATCACCATGATCATGCTGGCGGTGCTCACGTTCGGCATTCTCGCCTTTCGCACCACGCCCGTCAATCTGCTGCCCGATATTGATGTGCCGGTGATGGCCGTGTCGATCACCTACCCTGGCGCCGGCCCCGAGAGTGTGGCCGATCAGGTGGTCAAGCCGATTGAGGATGCGGTCAATACGCTGGGGGGCCTGGAGGATATTACCTCGCAGGCCAGTGAGGGCTTCGCGCTCATCCTCCTGGAGTTCCGGGCCGGCACCGACATCCGCGAGGCCGAACAACAGGTGCGCGAGAAGGTCAACGCGGTGCTGCCCACCTTGCCCCGCGATGTGCGCCAGCCGGTCTACGAGCGCTTCGACCCCAACCAGGAACCGATCATGTCGATTGCCGTGGCCGGTACCGCCGGGCAATCGCCCCTGGAGCTGCGCCGCATCCTCGATGACGAGATCGTGCCCCTGCTGCAGCGCGCCCAGGGCGTCGGTTCGATCAGCGTCAGCGGCGGCGAAACGCGCCAGATCAATGTGCTGATGGACCTGGAGAAGCTCCAGGCCTATGGCATCTTGCCCTCGCAGATCAGCAACTCCCTGCGCCAGGCCAATGCCAACCTGGGCCTCGGCTCGATCACCCAGGGCGACCAGGAGATCAGCCTGCGCGCCCCTTCGTTGCTCCAGACCCCCGAGGACATTGCCCGCATCCAGATCACCGGCACCCCCTACCGCGTCGGTGATGTGGCCCGCGTCGAGGACGGCGTGGCCGATGTGACCCGCATCTCGCGCCTCAATGGCAGTGAGGCGATCATACTCCAGGTCCGCAAGCAGTCTGGTGCCAACACCGTGGCCGTGGCCGACAATGTGCAGAAGGCCCTCGCCGAGGTGTTCGCCAACCGCCCTGACCTGACCTATACCATTCCCCGCGACGACTCGGAGGCGGTCCGTTCGTCGGTGGCCAGTTCGCTCGAAGAACTGATCTTCGCCTCCATCGCGGCCTTCGCGGTGGTCTGGCTCTTTTTCCGCAACCTCCGCAGCACGATCATTACGATGTCGGGTCTGCCCATTATTCTGATCGGCACCTTTATCTTTATGCCGTTCTTTGGGCTGACCATCAACCTGATCACCCTGCTGGCCCTCTCACTCTGTGTCGGTCTGGTGATTGACGACGCGATCGTGGTGCGCGAGAACATTTTCCGCCACATGGAACGGGGCGAATCGGCGCGGGTGGCCGCGTCCAGGGGCACCTGGGAGGTGGGCCTCTCGGTGGTGGCGATGACCCTGACCATCGTCGCCGTATTCGTGCCCGTGACCTTCGCCGAAGGCACCGCCGGCATCGTCTTCAAGTCCTTCGGCCTGGTGGTCTCGATTGCCATTCTTCTCTCGCTGGCCGAGGCCTTTACCCTGGCGCCCATGATGTCGGCCAATGTCTTCCCTGGTGTCAAGGTCAAGCCGCACCAGGAGAAAGGGCCGCACCACGACGCCGTGCCCGGTCTCAAGCTCGACCATCTGGAGGGCGAGCATATCGAGCGCGACGCCGGGCTGATCCACGAGGCCCAGGAGGACCCCGGGCGCATGGGTCTGGCCTACGGCTCGCTCCTCGCCTGGACGCTGCGCTCGACCCGCAACCGGCTGATTGTCGTTGGCATTGCCATCGGCGTGCTGGTGCTCAGCATGGTGGTCGCCAGCGGTCTCAAGTTCAGCTTCTTCCCCGAGCAGGACCCGCATCAATTTTTGATGGGCTTCGAATCCCCTCCCGGCACCGCGCTGGAGCAGACCAACCGCCTGGCCCAGCAGGCCGAGCAGGTGCTCCTGGCCGATCCGGCGGTGGAGACGGTGATCGCCAACGTGGGCTTCGCCGGCAACCCCGAACGGGCCGAGTTCTTCGTCAAGCTCAAGGGGCGCACGCCGACGGTCCCGGTGCAGGAACGCCTGCGCGACCAACTGGCCTTCCTGCCGCGGCTCTCCTTCGCTCAGCCGAGCTTCCAGCCCACCAGCACCGGGGTGGCCGGGCGCGAACTACAGGTCAGCTTGCAGACCGCGCGGCCCGTCGCCGAACTCGAGCCGGTGGTGCAGGCCGTGATGGCCGAGTTGCAGCGCACCCCCGGCCTGGTAGATGTTGACACGAACTTCCAGTTCGGCAAGCCGGAGCTGCGCTTTCGGGCCGATCCCGGCCGCATTGGCGAGCTGGGGGTGACCAACGATGACATCGCCACCTCGGTGCGCGCGCTGATCAACGGCGACCGGGCCACCGTGCTGCGCCAGAATGGCGCCGACACCGACGTGGTGGTGCGGCTGGAGCCGGAGGATCGCAGCGGAGTCGAGGCGCTGGGGGCGATCAGCATTCCCACGCGCACCGGCAACGTGCCCCTCAGCGCCCTGGGCACGGTGGAACTGGCCTCCAGCCCGGTGACCATCCGCCGCTTCGACCGCCTCAACCAGGTGCTCGTCGGCGCGAACCTGGAGGGGCGCAACCTGGGCGAGGTGCAGGCCGAAATCGCCCCGCGCATCGCCGCCCTGGGCATTCCCGGCGACGTGGTCGTGAGCTACGTCGGCACCTTGCAGCAGACCAGCGAGGGCTTCGAGTCGCTGCTGCTGGCGATGGGCCTCTCGGTGCTGTTCGTTTACATGGTGCTGGCTTCGCAGTTTGGCTCCTTCTCGCAGCCGCTCGTGATCATGATGGCCATGCCCTTCAGCTTCATCGGCGCCTTTCTGGTGCTGCGCATCATCGGCATTGACCTGGACATCACGGGCATGATCGGCCTGATTATGCTCCTCGGCCTGGTGGTGAAGAACTCGATCCTGCTGGTTGACTTCACGAATCGCCTGCGGGAGCTCGGGCTGAGCAAGCACGAGGCCCTGCGCCTGGCGGGGGCCATCCGCCTGCGTCCGATCTTGATGACGGCCCTCTCGCTGATCGCCGGAGCCCTGCCCACGGCCCTGGGCATCCACCTGGTCGCCACTGGCGAAGGCAGCGAGTTCCGCAAGGGTCTGGCCTGGGTGATCATCGGTGGCATGACCACCTCGACGCTGCTGACCCTGCTGGTGGTGCCGACGGTCTACAGCCTGATGGACTCGGCGGTCACCCGGTTCTCGGCCTGGGTGCGGCGGCGCATTCCGGCCGCGGCGCCGCCGGCGGCCCCCGCCGCGCCCGCCGCGCCCGCTGGCGATCCGCCCATCCCGTCGTTGCCCGGCCCTGCCGCACCGACCTCCGAGCCGTCGGCGGATTAGGCGAGGTTTCAAAGGGGATTTCCCTGGGAGAGCGAAGCCCTCCCAGGGGCAGGGGATGGGGAAACCTGGTTTGCGCATATTTCTGCAATCGGCATCGGGGCGCCGCTCCTCCCCCCCCCCCGCCTCGCTGCGCTCGGCGCCCCCTCCCTCTTCACCACAGGTGGAGAGGGAGGGGGCCGGGGGAGGGTGAGGACCGTACACCTTACGTCATATGGAGTCTGTTCCGTGTACCAGAAGATTCTCGCCATTGTGCTCCTGGCCGCGGCCCTGGGCGCCTGCGCCGCCCCGACCACTGCGCCGCAGCCCACCGTTGAAACCCGGCCGACGATGGTACTGCCGACCACGGCCCCGGCGGGCGCGGGTAGCGTTCCCGCGCCTGCCGGGCAGGTCGCGCCGACGCCCGTGCCCATACTGAACCCCGGCGTTACCGCCTCCGGCGAGATCGCCGCCCGCAGTTCCGCCGAACTGAGCTTCCGGGTGCCAGGCACCGTGGCCGAGGTGCTGGTAGAGGAAGGCGCGCGGGTGCAGGCCGGCCAGGAACTGGCCCGCCTGGACCGAGCCGAGCTGGCCCGCCTGCTGGCGGCCATGGCCGACGACGTCGCCATGGTGGTGCCGTTCCTCGAGGCCTACGGCGACCGGCTGGCCGCCGTGGTCCGCCGGCACCTGCGCGACCTGGGCCGCCACGACCTCGCTCGGGACCTCGACACGGTGGAGGGCCTGGTGATCGACGTGGTCCTGCTCCTGCGGGACCACGCCGGCGCCTGGCGGCCCGACGGGGCCGCGCTGCCCTGGAGCTGGGCGTGGCCGGCGATCCGGGCGCTCGTGGTCGACACGGTCGGCCACGCCCGGGCCGACGTCGAGCTGGAGCTGCTCGGGGACTGCTCGCCCGCTCCGGTCGGGGCGGTCGCCGAGGTCGGGCTCGAGGAGCTCGCC
>JAOACN010000545.1 GCA_026417815.1 Chloroflexaceae bacterium
TTTGTTTACGTCCTGCCCTATGACGAGCGGACGGCCCTGGTGGAGTACACTCTCTTCTCGCCCGAACTGGAGCCGCAGGAGGTCTACGATACGGGGCTCAAACGCTACATCAGCCAGCAACTGGGGGTTGAGAGCTACGCCATCCAGCACGTCGAGTACGGCGTCATTCCGATGACCGACATCCCCTTTCAGCGCCGGCCCAGCCCGCATGTGATGAACATCGGCACTGCCGGCGGTATGACCAAGGCCTCCACCGGTTATACGTTCCAGCGTATCCAGCGGCAATCGGCGCGTATTGCCGCCAGCCTGCGCCACACTGGCCAGCCCTTTTATCCCGAGCCGACCCTTAGCCGGCATGCCTGGATGGACAGCGTGCTGCTGCACGTGCTTGACCAGGGGCTGGAACAGGGACGCACCTTCTTCGAGCAACTCTTCAGCCGCAACGCGCCGCAGCGGGTGCTGCGCTTCCTGGACGAAGAGACGACACTGCTCGAAGAGTTCGCCCTGATGGCGACGGTAAACGTGTTTGCCTTCCTCTGCGCCTCGTGGAACGTGACGCGCCGCCGCGCCGAGGGTATGCTGGCAAATATGCTGGCCGCTTCGCGGACATAGGCCGCGGGCCAGGCCCCCAGCCTGCGCTCGGCGCCCCCTCCCTCTCCACCTGCGGTGGAGAGGGAGGGGGCTGGGGGGAGGGTAAGGACACATCCACCTCAGCACTCGGTATACCCGCACGTGTAACACTTCCGGCAGCCCTCCTCGTAGAGGAGCGTGGCATTCTGGCAGTCGGGGCAGATCTCACCAGTGGCGACCACCCCGGTGCGGGTGGTCAACTCCGCATACGAAGCAACCTCCGGCCCGTGGTGACCATTCGTCACCTCTCTGGCGCCGCCTACCCCCGGCTTGAGCGGTTTAGGCGCATGGGGTTGCTCGTTGTGCACGTAGTGATCCTGCAAGAGCTTGCCGATGGCATCGGGCACCGAGCGCACCCGGTCGGGGCCGAAGCCCGCGGAGCGCGCCCCGCCGATGCCGCGCAGTTGCTCCGCCAGCAGCTTCACCGGCACCCCGCAGCGGAGCGACAGCGAGAGCAGGCGCCCGATCGCCTCGGTGAAGGCCATCACATCGCTCCCGGCGCGCCCGATGATCGCGAAGACCTCGAAGGGCTGGCCGTCAAGTTCGGTGACGAAGAGCCGCAGCTTGCCCAGGGGCGTCACCACCGGGTACGAGTGGCTGGGCAAGCCCTCGGCGGGCACCTTTCGCGGCTCGAGCACAAGGGGCGCGGGGGGCGCTGGGGGCGCTTCGGCGGGCTGCGGCGGCGGCGCGGCGGGTTGCTGCGCCGGGGTGGCGGTGGAGCCGGTTGAGAGCACCTGGTTGGCCCGCGACCCGTCGCGGTGCACGGTAATGCCCTTGCAGCCGAGGCTGAAGGCCAGTTCGTAGGCCTCGCGCACCTGCTCGGGCGTGGCGTCGTGAGGGAAGTTGATCGTGTTGTGGGAGATGATCCCGTTGACCACGTACTCGTGGGCCTGTTCAACCTCGATGTCGTACAGATCGACCAGACCGGCATCCTCGATGGCCGTCACGGTGTAGGCGAGCACATCGGTCGGCCAGCCCATGCGCTCGGCCACACTCTTCGCGCACCAGGCCTGACCGCGTTCGCGCAGCGCCTGTACGGCGGCAACGTCGGGGTGATCGGCGGCGATCGGCGCGCCGGCCCGATCGCCGACAAACACGAGATACTCCCGCTCTGCCGGCCGTGGGGCGTTCTTGTGCTCCTCCACACAGCGGATCAACCCCTGCAATTCGTTCGAGACGGCAACGAGGTGCCGCGTCCCCTGCCCCGGAACCGGCTGGCGGCCCTGGCGCACCAGCGGCAGGCCGAAGCTGCGGCAGAGCTCGGCCACTTCGTAGGCCAGACGCTCGGAGGCGCCAGCGTAGACGTACAACGTACCCGCCCGCGGCTCCAGGTGGCCATCAAGGGACAGGCCAGCAAGAAACCTCAGCTTCTCTTCGGCGCTGCCCATCAGGATCTGGTCGGGGACGCGGCGGTTGTCGGCGCCATCACCGATCAGGCTTACAACGCCGCGCGCAAGCTCGCGCGACACCAGGTAACGCACCCGCGCCCCCGCGCGCCGGTCATCGAGTACCTGCGGCGTCTCGCCAAACAGGCGCGCGACCAGATCACCGAAGGTCCGCTCAACCGTCTCGTCGGCGCAGGCGAGACCCACAAAACCGGTCGTCTCAACGATGTGGCCAGCGGCGGCCAGCATACCAAGGAAGAGGGCGACATCAGGATCCATGCGCTCGGGCAGCCGGACGGCGCGATTGGCGGTGGCGGCGCGGGCGACCGGCCCTTCGATGGGCGCGCCGCCGGGACCGTGCGAGGCCACCAGGCGCCCGAGCACCACATCGCCGAGCTTCAGTTCGGACATGACCCGCCAGCCGTCGGGGGTAAGGACGCGGTGGGAGCCGGTCGCCCCGGTAAGCGAGGAGCCGTTATCGAAAGTAATCTTGACCGCGGGCTTGTAGCCGGCGTGGTAGTGCTGGGTGATCCGGTAGCCCTGGGCCGTGCGGATGGAACCGTCGAGGGGCGTGAAGGTATCGGCCTCAACCGTCTCGGCAAACGCCTCGACACGCATCAACCCCCGCGAGGTGGGGATCAGCGTCCCCGCAGCAATACACTTGGAGATCGCGCTGTCGGTATGCTCCTGGAAGGCCGCCTGCATCCGCACGTGCCACTCGGGGCTAATATCGTGGGCCGTAACCCAGACCCGCTGCACCTCGGCGGGCACCTCGGGGTGATGGATGTGGCCAGTATCGGCGATGCGCTCCATCAGCGCCTCGCTGTACCAGCCCTCGCGCCGCGCCTGGGCCACGAAGTCCTGGTTCACGTCGAGCATGCGTGTTTCGGCCTGGTAGCGCCAGAAGGCGATGGCGAAGAGCGGTTCGATGCCCGACGAGCAGCCGGCGATCATGCTGATCGTGCCGGTAGGGGCGACGGTGGTAATGTTACAGTTGCGCAGGCGCCGCTCAGGGCGGACGCGGGCGCCATCGGGGCGGCGGGCGCAGGTGGCGTCGGGCCCCCAGATCGAACGTTCCCACTCGGGGAAGACCCCCCGCTCGGCGGCGAGGTGCTCCGAAGCGACCCGGGCCTCCTCGTCAACGAAGCCCATCACGTCGCGCCCCAGTTCGATCGCCTCGGTCGAGTTGTAGGGCACGCCGAGACGGACGAGCATATCGGCCCAGCCCATTACCCCCAGGCCGATGCGGCGGATGCGATGGCTCACCTCGGTGATCTGCGGCAGCGGGTAGTTGTTCGCGTCCACCACATTATCGAGGAAGCGGGTGCTCTGGTGCACCACCGCGCGCAGCGCCTCCCAGTCAATCGTTCGCCGGGCGGTCACAAACTTGCCCAGATTGATCGAGCCGAGGTTGCAGACGTCGTAGGCGAGGAGCGGCTGCTCGCCGCAGGGGTTCGTCGCCTCGTACTGGCCCATGTGCGGCACGGGGTTGTACTCATTGGCCCGGTCAATGAAGAACAACCCCGGCTCGCCGGTAGCATGGGCGCACTGGACGATCAGGTCGAAGACCATGCGCGCCCGCACCCGGGTCGGCTGGCCCGGGGGGACCAGCAGTTCGCCGGTGAGGGGATGTTTCAGGCCCTCGCGTGAGGCAATATGCACCCGGCCGGTGCGCGGGTTGATCAGGTCGTACTCCGCATCGTTCTGGACTGCGTCCATAAAAGCGTCAGTTATCGCGACGCTGATGTTAAAATTAGTGATCTTCGTAATATCGAGTTTGCACGTGATGAAACTCAGAATATCCGGATGATCACAGCGCAGGATGCCCATATTGGCGCCACGCCAGCCTGTTACTCCGCAGTTGCAGGGCCAGGTCATTTCTGCCTGGCTCTCGCCCTTTCGGTGCGAGGTCGGACTCTCTCATCAGCGCCCGGCGAAGCGTTGGTCAGGAAACCCTTCGCTGGACCCTGTCTCGCGCCACCCGGCGTGATTGCTCCGCGCCGGGTCCTACTGACTTGTGCGGCATTCGCCGAAGGAGGGTAGGAAACCGCGTTTCCCCACGCCCGTGCCCGAGGGGCGGAGCCGGGAGGGCTATGCGCTCCCAGAACGTTATCGGATAACCCGGTTATCCCAACAGGCTCTACGGCCACCCCACAAGCGTTCGGTAGTCTCTGAACCTTCCTCCGGGTCACCCCGGAGGCTTGGCTGCTGATGACCCAATCTCTCTACTTTTCAAGCCATCACGCCTGCCGTTGCCGGCTACGTTGTGGCAAGAGAGCTCTCAGGGCGTCCCAGCAATTCGCGAGATTTTACACGCGCCGTAGTCTACGACTCACGCGTGCCACCTTGCTTGATCGCCTCGGTGGAATAATTGTAGACCTCCATGAAGCTGACCGGACCAGAGGCCACGCCCATGGTTGAGCGCACCACATCGTTACGCGGGCGCAGGTTGCTGAAGGCGAAGCCGGTGCCGCCGCCCGACTGATGCACGAGGGCGGCGTGCTTCATCGTATCGTAGATGCTTTCGAGGCTATCGTGTACCGGCAGCACAAAGCAGGCGGACAGCATGCCCAACGGGCGCCCGGCGTTCATCAAGGTCGGGCTGTTGGGCTCGAAGAGTCCCTGGGTCATCAGGTGGTAGAATGTGTCGGACCAGCGGGCCACCTGTTCGTCGCTGGCGCCGTAGCGCTGCTCCACTGCGGCAATGGTATCGGCGACACGCCGAAACATCGTCTCCGGCGTCTCGACGACGTTACCCTGCTCGTCGCGGATCAGGTAGCGCTTCTTAAGCACGGTTCTGGCGATCTCGGTGAGCGCCGCCGGCGCATCAGCGGTTGATCGGGCCATTGGTCTTGCTCCTTTCGGGATCAGGTAGCGGTCCGGTGATTACATACGCCGGGGAAACCAGGTTTCCCCGGGCCCCTGCCTGTCAATGTGTAAAGTAGTCCCTCTGAATAGAGCAGCGGTCAACCTCCCGTAAGACCAGCTCAGGAAGGCATGACTACTACATTTAGGAAAGTATTTTTATGTTGACCACTAAATGTTGGTCTTGTAGCGACGGGGAGCACTATAGCACGGACATGGCGCCATGTCAACAGGCGCGTATAATTGTTGACATCATGTGGACAGGCTGGGGAGAAGGGCGCTAGAGAGCGGCAGGAGGGTGGGGAAACCGGGTGTCCCCGCCCCTGGCGCTCGTGTTCGGCGCCCGCTCCCTCTCCAACTGTGGGGGAGAGGGAGGGGGTCGGGGGGTGGGTGAGGACCACCAGCTTCGCCCCCACGACGCTCCTCTCGTACTATAATGAAGCAGGCGACCTATCCCGCATGAGGAGACACCAGGTGATAACGGGGCTCCGCAAACGGTTTTCGACCATCCGCTGGAAGCTCACCGGGGCCTTTCTGGCGGTTTCCCTGCTGCTGGCCCTGACGATGATCATTGTCTTCGTCGCGGGGTTGGTCTACATTTTCAACGCTCCGTTCATCCCCCTCGCCACGGCCGAGTCGGCCCGCGACCTGGCGCGCCTCGTAAGCGAAGAACTGGCCAATCCGGAGGGCAATCTTGACCAACTGATCGCCCAGCTCAAGCGCTTCTCTCAATCGTCACGGGGCAACCCGGGCGCCAGCGAGACAACCGAGGACGCAACGTCCCAACCTGTTGATGAAATGTTGATCACGTTGCTGGATAGCCAGGGACGGGTGATCACCAGCACGCACCCCCAGGACCATGTGCGGGGACAGCCGCTAAGTGAGCCTGAGCCGGCCAGTGAACTGGTGCTGCTGGCGATGCGCGGCGTCACCGATACCGAGCAACTGGCGGCGTGGAGCCGTCCTGACCATCAGCCTATCGCCACCGCGCCCGTGTTCGGCCCCGACGGCACCGTGGCCGGCGTCTTGTTTCTACAACTGACATCCTTCCCGGCCATTGGCCCGCTCCTGGCCAGCCTTACGCCGTTTCTGGTCAGTTTCATCGTTCCCTGGCTGCTGATCAGCGGCGGCATCGGGATGTTCTACTCCTGGGTCGTCGGGCGCGGTTTCGCCCGCCGCATCATCCGCCTCACCGAGGCCAGCATTGATCTCTCCGACGGCGATCTGAGCCGGCGGATCGAAGATCCCTCGGGCGATGAAATCGGGCAACTCGGGCGCCAGTTCAACGCCATGGCCGATCAACTCTCCGAGAGTCTGCGCTCCCTGCGCCTCCTGGCCGACCGCAACGCCCAGCTTGCCGAACAGGCCGCTCAGCTCGCTGCCCTCGACGAGCGCAACCGCCTGGCCCGCGAATTGCACGATAGCGTCAGTCAGGAGCTCTTCAGTCTGACCATGCTCGCCGCCGCCGCGCGCCGCACCCTGCAAACCCGGCCCGACCTCACCGCCGATCGTCTGGTGGAGATCGAGGAGTCGGCCCGGCGCGCCCTCGAGGAGACCCGCAGCCTGATCTTTGCCCTGCGCCCCGCGGCCCTCGACGGACGCGGTCTGGCGCCGGCGCTGCGGGACCTGGTGACGGCCCTGCGCGAGCGGCAGGGTCTCCACATTACCCTGCGTATCACCGGCGAGCGCCCCTTGCCCCTGGAACACGAACAGGCCCTCTTCCGCATCGTGCAGGAGGCCCTGGCGAACGTGGCCCGCCACAGTGGCGTGCGCGAGGCCGAGGTCGATCTCCGCTACCATGATGATGTGGTGACCCTTGAGGTGCGTGACGAGGGGCGCGGCTTCGATCCTGGCGCCGTGCGCAACCCGCGCGCCATCGGCCTGCACAGCATGGCCGAACGCGCCGAGGCCCTCGGCGGACGGATCAGTATCCGCAGCGCCCCGAACCAGGGTACGACCATCGCTGTCACCCTGCCCGCCTGGCGCGAAGGCTTTCGCGACGGCGCGCCCGCCGCCGAGAAACGCGCCACCCTTCCGTTGGAGAAACCACTATGAGCAGTGAACCTATCCGCATAGTGCTGATCGACGACCACGCCGTCGTCCGCAAGGGACTGCGGGCCTTTCTCGACACCTACCCCGAAATCGAGGTGGTCGGCGAGGCTGGCGGCGGCGCCGAAGGGGTCGCCCTGGTCGCAAAGGTGCTGCCCGATGTGGCCTTGATGGACCTGGTGATGCCCGAAACGGACGGCATCGAAGCCACGCGCCAGATCAAGCAGGTCTCCCCCAGCACCCAGGTGATCGTGCTGACCAGCTACGGGGAAGACGAACGCATCTTCCCGGCGATCAAGGCCGGCGCGCTCTCCTACTTGCTTAAGGACGTTGGCCCCGACGATCTGGTGCGGGCGATCAAGGCCGCCCGGCGCGGTGAAGCGACGCTGCACCCCAGTGTCGCCGCGCGCTTGATGCAGGAACTCAGCGGCGCCCGCTCCTCCCCCCTCGACCTGCTTACCGAGCGCGAGCGCGAGGTGCTGGCCTGCATCGCGCGGGGTATGAGCAACGCCGAGATCGCCGAACATCTCATCATCGGCGAGCGCACGGTGAAAACCCACGTGTCCAACATTCTCTCCAAGCTCCATCTGCAGGACCGTACCCAGGCGGCCCTGCTGGCCCTCCGCGAGCGCCTGGTTCCCCTCGATGAGACCGATCGCCAGCGGCAGTAGGGGCGCGGGGAAACCCGGGTTTTCCCACCCACCGGCCTCAGTGGTCTGTAAACAGAGTTTTTCGCTCTACCCCCGCTCCCTCCCCAACCCTCCCCCGCTGGGGGAGGGCGCCCGGCTCCTCCCCCCAACGGAGGGAGGCTGGGAGGGGGGCGGAAATGCGAGAAAACTTCCTTTACAGACCGCTCAGGGTGGGGGCTGAGAGGGTCTTGCCCCGCTCAAAAAAACACGTCTACCACTCTTGTACCCTATGCATACTCCCGAACAGATCGAGCGCCTGGCCCGGTTGGTAGAAGAGGGTCTGCGCCAGCGCCTCAGCCGCCGCGAGTTGATCGCCCGCGGCCTGGCCCTGGGGTTGGGTCTGCCTGCCGTGAGCGCGGCGCTGGCCGCCTGCGGCCTGCAACCACCCGCCGAGGAACGACGCATCTCGCCCTGGCAGCCGACGCCTACGACCGACCCGGCGCCCGTTCCGTTGCAGGGGCAAACCGAGCCCCTCCCGGCCCCAACCACGCCCCCGACGCCAGCGCCGACCGCCACGGCTGAACCGCGGCCCACGGTCGAGGCGCGCACCCGCTTCGCGGTGATCGGCGACTACGGGCTGGCCGGCGAAGCCGCAGCCGCCGTGGCCGCCCTGGTCGTCGGCTGGGCGCCCGATTTTGTCGTCACGACCGGCGACAACAACTACCCCGACGGTCGCGCCGAGACGATTGACCGGAACATCGGCCAGTACTACAGCCGGTTTATCGCCCCCTACCGCGGGGCCTTTGGCCCGGGCGCCACGGAGAACCGCTTCTGGCCGGTGCTCGGCAACCACGACTGGAGCGCTGGCTATCCCGAGCCGTACCTGGCCTACTTCAGCCTGCCCGGCAATGGGCGCTACTACAGCGTCGAACGCGGCCCGGTGCGCCTCTTCGCCCTCGACAGCATGCCCGGCGAACCCGACGGCATCAAGGCCGACTCGCCCCAGGCCGCCTGGCTCCAGCGCGAACTGGCCGCCTCCACCGCCCGCTGGAACGTCGTGGTGCTGCACCACTCGCCCTACTCCTCGGGCCACCACGGCTCCTCAACCTGGATGCGCTGGCCCTTTGCGGCCTGGGGCGCGCACCTGGTGCTCGGGGGCCACGACCACACCTATGAGCGCGTCGAGCGCGATGGGATAACCTACATCGTGAACGGCCTCGGCGGCGGCGCCCGCTACGCCCGGGGCTTCACCGGCCTCGAAGGCAGCCAGATCTTCTTCAACGCCGATCACGGCGCCATGCTGGTTGAAGCCGGCCAGTCCACCCTCGACGCCCGCTTCGTGACCCGCGCCGGCGTGGAGGTGGATTCGTTTCGTCTGAAATAGCAATCGGGAAACCCCGTTTCCCCACCCCCTGCCCGCGGGAGGGTTCGGGAGAGCTGCGCCCTCCCGGGAATACCCCTTGTTCCTTACACTTCGATCCGCTCCAGGCCGCGCGCGCCGATCAGCGCACTCAACCAGACCACTCCCGCGGTGATCAGCGCGGCGCCGGCCCAGCCCGCCAGGCGCACCCCCAGGCCCGCTGCGCCATCCAGGCTCGCTCCCAGGCCCGCCGCGCCGACCACCAGGCCAACGACGACCGCCAGGTAGAGCGGGTAGAACAGGACTCCGAGGCAACCGCTCTGCCAGGCGCGCTGCTGTTTCGGATTCTCCCAGTTCAGGCGGGGAAAGGCCGCCCCCAGCCCGACGCCGAAGGCGGCGCACCCCAACCCCGCCAGCATCAGCAGCGCCCACTGCTGCGCCAGCGTGAACGGGTCTATGCCTTGCACCAGGGCGAAGACGACCAGGAAGAACGAGCCGGCCGTGGGAAAGGGCAGATACGCCAGGGTGAATTTGCCCAGCAGGATGCTCAGCGGGCTGATGGGAGCGATCTTGAGGATCCAGAACGTCTGGCCCTCGCGACTGACGCCCGTGCCGGCAAGCGCGCTGGACAGACTCAGGCAGATAAAGAACACGATCGCGATCGCGCCAAAACCGCCCATCTCAGTGAGCCACCCCGGAGCATCGGGGGACGCCTCGGGGTCGGGCCGGCTTACGAGTAGCTGGTAGAACCAGATCAGCGCGAAAGCGATGGGGAAGATCAGCGCCTGGAGGTTACTCAGGTCACGAAAGAAGAGCCGCAGGTCCTTCGCCAGGATCGCGCGGGCCTCCGGGGGCAGTGGAGCGACGACGGGCTGCCAGCGGGCGGTCGCGGGGTGGCGCGCCTCCGTGCCCGCCCTGCGGGGCCGCCGCGGACGCCCTCCCTGGACGGCGAGGTTGCTCCATCCCGTGTAGTAGAGCCGTTCCGCCAATACCAGGCAGGCCGCGAATACCGCCACGGAGAGCGTGGCAAACAGGCCGCCGTAGAAGAGCGCCGGCGCCAGCCGGCCTTCACCCACGGCGACCAGCGCCCGCCCGGCCCAGGTTGACGGCAGCACCGGCAGCTCGGCGCGCAGCAGCGCGCCCAGCGTGTCGGGCGTGGCCACCTCGGGGATCCAGGTGTCAACAAGCTGACCAAGAACATAGAACGCCACGGCGATCAACCCGCCCAGGACGCTCACGATCTCGCGAGCGCGGTGCGCGGGCAATACCCGCACCACGGCCATCACCAGCAGCGCCCCCAGGCCGGCAGGCAGAAGGGGCAGCAGCGCCAGCGCCAGCACCGCGCACAGGTGGTAGCCCGGCCCGTAGCCCATGCCCTGACCGTAGCCCAGCAGGATGGGACCGAGGAGGGCGAAGAGCAGGAGGTACTGAGGCAGCAGGCCGCCAAAGAACTTCACTACAAACACGGCCCGCATGGGTACCGGCGCCACCAGCAGCATATCCAGGTCGCCGGAAAGGTAGAGCGATGCGAGGAGACTGCTGAAGCTGGAGAAGAACAGCAGCGAGAGAGCCGCAAGGAATGCCAGACCGGGCAGCGCCGCGAGCAGGGGCATCGGGTCGGCCGGCAGGTCCGGGTTCTCCGCGGCAGCCTGCTGTAGCACTGCGATGAACTCAGGGTCACGCAGGCCGCTGATGACAAGGCGGGTAAAGTTGTACAGCCCCGGCGCCGCCAGGGTGATCAGCGCAGCCAGCGCGAGGAGCCCGAGCTTGCTGCCGAGTCGTCCGCGCCAGAAGGTGTTGCGCCAGATCTGCGCCCGGGCGCGCGCCAGCACCCAGATGGCTTGCAGCATCATGGCATGCGTCATCCGATCACGGGAGTGTGGGGAAACCAGGGTTTCCCCGGCACGCGACCTGGAAGGTGGCGCTACGCGGTTGCCCCGGGTTCAACTGAGCGCCTCGGCGATGGCCGCTGCCTCGGCCCCACCGGTAAGGGTAAGGAAGATGTCTTCGAGCGAAGCCTGACCGCCGGCGCGTAACTCCTCAAGCGTGCCTCCCGCCACGATCACGCCTTCATTGATAATGATCACCCGGTCGCACATACGCTCGGCGATCTCCAGAATGTGGGTGGACATCAGGACGGCGGCGCCCTGGTTGGCAACCTCGCGCAGCATATCCTTGATCAGCCGGGCGCTGCGCGGGTCCAGACCCACGGTTGGCTCGTCGAGGAAGAAGGCGCGGGGGTCATGCAACAGCGCGCCGATGACCACGGCTTTCTGGCGCATACCGTGGGAGTAACTGCCGAGCAATTCGTCGCCGCGCTCGGCGAGGCCAAACAGGCGCAGCAATTCCTCTCCCCGCTGCGCCGCCTGGCGGGGATCGAGGCGGTACAGCCCGGCGATGAGCTGGATGTACTCCCGGGCGGTCAACTTGTCGGGCAAATAGGGCTGGTCAGGCACATAGCCAAGCAGCGCCTTCGCCCGCAGCGGCTCGCGCTGGATGTCGAAGCCGCCGATGCGGGCAATACCGGCACTGGGGCGCAACAGGCCGGTCAGCATCTTGATCGTGGTCGTTTTACCCGCGCCGTTCGGCCCGAGAAAGCCGACGATTTCACCGGGGTACACGGCCAGGTCAACGCCTTTGACGGCGAAGGTGGCGCCGTAGCGTTTTTGCAGGCCGATCGCCTCGATCAGCGGGCTGGCCCCGTTGCCCTGTGCCATGCGATGCTCCGCCAGCAGGTACATGCCCTGGCTATTGTAGCACGCTGCGCTGCCGATAAAAAAAATGGAGATGCCGGGTGTACGGGTTCAGAGTTGGGGTAACTCCGCAGACCTGGGAGCGAGGGCGTCCTGCCCTCGTCAGGATTCGAGGGCAAGATGCCCTCGCTCCCAGGAGAAGGGTGAACACGTACATGCCGGGTACGCGTTCAGATGTACCGCAGAGCACGCAGAGGAACGGAGAGGGTGAACGTTTTGAAGCCCTCCGCGCCCTCTGCGGTGCGAACGTGTTCGGTAGATGTGAACACTATTGATGCCGGGTTTCCCCATACCCCTGCCCGCGGGGATGTGAGGCGCCCCGGCGTCGGTTGGAAGGCGGGGAAACCAGGTTTCCCCGCGCCCACGCCCGGGGCATTACATCGCAACCACGCATCAATACAACCGTTGCAACTCGGGGCAGCGTCGCAGGCGACTAAGAACCTGGCGCTTGAGGAGGTAAATCTCCTCGACGCTGGCGAAGAGATTGCGCCACTGGGCATAGATCTCGCCGGGTTTCATGCCCAGCAAGTACGAACAACGCACCACCACTCGCTCGGCCTCGCTGGTTAACAGGCCATCGATCAGTCGCCAGAACTCCTCCCGGCCAACCCGCTCCGTGGCTTCTTCATCAATGCGCCCCAGGCGCTGCTGGTTCCAGTTGATCTGCTCTTCCGGCAGCAGGTCGGCAAAGGACTGGCTGCGCGCCGCGTCAATCACCACGCAGGCGGCGCACCGGCGCAGGTAGTTGAGCAACGCGGCCAGGGTGGGAAAGGTATCGAAGCGCTCCGGCGGAATGGCCCGCCAGAAGCGAATGAAGGCCGCGCCAACAAAGTAATCGCTCGTCTCGCCGCTGACGGTGAATGCGCCGGTACGCCGCACCCAGTGTTCCACCAGCGGCGTGTACTGCTCGAAGATGCAGCGCCAGGCGGCGTTGTCGCCTTCAACCAGGGCGCGGCGAAACAGTTCGTAGGCGTAGCGCTGGTCGTACTCCTCGCGCCGGTAAAAGCGCTGGCTCTCGCTCTGGGCGCGGCGAGCCAGGCTGGGCAGGTCCATCAGATCAGGTCGCGCGACGGTGGAGGGGATCGAACTCGTCTCAGGCGAGGGTACGGTCGTCTGGGGGTTCATCGGGCGCCTCCTCCGGAACTGTAGGCTGCTCGTCTGAGGCCAGTCTAGTCCCGGAGGCGGGCCAGGGAGAGGGCGCTTGCCTCCCGTTCGTCTGACAAAACCAGGAGGTGCGGGCACAATGCCCGCACCTCGACTTGCGCGCTATTCGATCACGAGCGGGGCCGAAGCAGCGGCTGTGCCGCTGCTTTGGCCCTACTCACCTTCTCTGGGCAGCGTTGGCGGTTCGACGACTTTGACTGTCAGGGGTTGACCGCCGCTGAGCATTCGCTGGGTGATCCGCACGGTATCACGTACAAACAGGTTCAGGTCGTTCACCGGCCAGATGAAGCGCACCGGTCCCAGGCGGTTCAGGGTGCGCAGGAGATTGAAGGGAAAGGTGCCGATATGCTCCCAGTTGACCATAGCCACATTCGACAGGAACGGGCGCAGGTTCTCGGCGGCGCTTGTGCCGGGCGGCGGGTTGATCACCGCGAGCAACTGGCGGCGCAGTTCCTCGGCGCGGGTGAGCGCCCGAACCGGACCAGGGCCACGCAGCGCCGCCTGGCAGCCAAGACGATAGCCATCGGCCATGCGCGACTTTGGAAGCCAGACGAACTCGGCTTCGGTAGGGGGATTGAGTTGATCGGCGCCGCTCAAAATACGGCACTCGCACATCGTACACAGGCCGTTCCCATCGCAGTAGAAACCGATATGGGCCGCGTTCCGCCGGGCAATGGTGAGCAGCCGCTCGCCAAGTTGCGCCTCCATCCATTCATCATTGATTTCAACCTGTGCCATTAGCGCGCTCCTCAATGTCTGCGAATACACTGAACCGGCGAGATGCCCGCTCATGGTGATTGTAACACAGCGTGCCGTAGCAGTAGCGCACGTGCGTGTTCGGAGTTGGGGTACCCCCGCAGACCTGGGAGCGAGGGCGGGACGCCCTCGTCGGGATTCGCGGGCAAGATGCCCTCGCTCCCAGGAGAAGTGTGAACACGTACCAGCGCAATCCTCGGGGTTGCGCAGGACTGATGCAATATCTTCGAGGCAAGCCCCGAACTTCAGGTTTTTCGTTGGTTCTGGCGGCTGCACGATCAGAACCAACAACCAGTGACCGTGGCGGGTGGCCTGCTGCCCGAAACCCTGCCGCCGGAGGTGGACGTTGCATCAGCCCTGCCGGGTTGCGCGCCGGGGCAACCCGGTTACCCATTGTCCCTGGCTTGCGGCGGCGCTCACCCGTTCATGGGGGCAGGCAAAGGCCACCACTGGCCCCCGCACCTCGGTAGCAACCCGGTCGCCGGGGGTGAAATCGTACCAGGCGGGCACGCGGGCGTGGGCGCGGGCGCCCCCGGCCAGACGCACCTCGACCATCTGGTCAGCGCCGTAATAGCTGCGTTCAGCGACCTCGTGGGGGCCGGCAGGGTCAGGCGTCAGCGCGATGACCTCCGGGCGCACAAGCACTTCCACCGGGCCGCGGGCCGGGCACGCCAGCGTCAGCCGGCCCAGGGGACAGTGGGCGACCGCCCCGTCGGCTTCTCCGGGGAGGAAGTTGGCCGCGCCGACGAACGCCCCCACCTCCCGCGAGACGGGGCGCTCGTACAGGTCGCGCGGGCGGGCCACCTGGGCGACCCGCCCGTTGAGCATCACCGCGACCACATCGGCCAGGCTCAACGCCTCTTCCTGATCGTGGGTCACGAAAATCGCCGTGACCCCTTCGTGACGCAGGATGCGACGCACTTCGGCCCGCACCGCCTGGCGCAACCCGGCATCGAGGTTGGAGAAAGGCTCGTCAAGCAACAGTAGCGCGGGGCGAGGCGCCAGGGCGCGCGCCAGGGCGACGCGCTGTTGCTGGCCGCCCGACAACTCGTGCGGCATGCGCCGCTCCAGACCTTCCAACCCAACCAGGCTGAGCAACTCGGCCACCCGGGCGGCCCGGCCCGGGCCGCGACCCAGCCCGTAGGCCACGTTCTGTTCGACGTTTAGATGGGGAAAGAGAGCGTAGTCCTGGAACACCATCCCCACGCTGCGCTGCTCGGGGGGCAGACCCACGCCGCAGGGCGACACCACGGCCCGCTCGCCAATGGTTATCATCCCCGCGTCGGGCTGTTCAAAGCCGGCAATCAGGCGCAGCAGGGTCGTCTTCCCGCAACCACTCGGACCGAGGAGCGCCAGCAGTTGCCCCGGCGCAACGCTCAGATCCACGGCGTTAACGGCGACAATCTGTCCATAACGCCGGGTCAGCCCCTGGATGGTCAACGCTGCCGCGGGTGTTTGCGGCGGAAGATGCACAACACTCATAACGGCATTATAACGCAATCTGCCCGCTCACCCGTCGGAGCGTTCTTGCCCGAGCAACAGCCCCATGGCCAGGGCCGAGAGCAGCATGAGCAGCAGCGCCGGCGCCGCGGCGCGCGTGAACATCGCCTCGCTCGCGGCGCTCCAGACCATCGTCGCCAGGGTAGGGAAGCCGCTCGGCCCCAGAAGCAGGGTGGTGGGCAACTCCTTGATCGTCGTGAGAAAGACCAGGGCCGCCCCGGCGAGTATCCCCGGGGCGACCAGCGGCGCCGTGACGCTGGCCATCACGCCCAGCGGCCCGCGGCCCAGGGAGCGCGCGGCCTCCTCGACGCGGGGGTTCAACTGGTGAAGCGACGCACGCACGCTCCCGACGGCCTGGGGCAAGAAACGCACCGTGTAGCCGATAATCAGCATCGGGAGGGTCTGGTAGAGCGCCGGGGCGTAGGTGGCCCCGAAAAAGACCAGCGCCAGGGCCACGACGATCCCCGGCAGGGCGTAGCCCAGGTAGGCTCCCCGCTCGATCAACGCGCTGAGCCGGCCGGGATGCCGGGCGGCAAGGAGGGCCACCGGCAGGGCGCACAGTAGCGCAAGCGCCGCCGCAAGGGCGCCGGCGAGGAGCGAATTGGCGGTTGCCCGCCAGAGCGATTCCAGTTCCTGGCCATTGTTCAGGCCACGGAGCAACCAGTAGCCGAGCGCCAGCACGGGCACACCCACGCCCAGCAGGGTCAACCCCGCACAATACAGCAGAGCCGGATAGCGCCACGGCCCCAGCCTCGCCAGCCGGCGCGGGCGGGCGACGGCGCTGGTGCTGCGGCTCATTGCCGGGCGACCGCGAATGACATGCTCCAGGGCGAGCAGGGTCAGGGTCAGCGCCACCAGGCAGAGCGAAAGCAGCGCCGCGCCGCTGCGGTCGAACGACCCGCGGTACTGCACGTAGATCGCGCGGGTGAACGAGTCGAACTGCAGCAGCGAGACCACGCCGAAGTCGCTCAGGACGTAGAGCGCCGCCAGCAGCGCCCCGACGCCGATCGCCGGGCGCAGTTGGGGGAGGAGCACCCGCGCGAAGACCCGCGCGGGTCGGTCGCCCATGCTGCGCGCGGCCTCTTCCACCGCCGGATCGCAGCGGCGCAGCGCGGCCCGCACCGTCAGCAGCACGTAGGGGTAGGTGCAGATCGCGAGCGCGAACAGCGCCCCGCCAAAGCCGTAGATTGACGGCAGGCGCTCGATCCCGAGGGGCGCCAGGCTCTGCTGGAGCAGACCGCGGGGGCCAAACACCGCGATCACCGCGAAGCCAAAGATGTAGGAGGGCACTGCCAGGGGCAGCAAGGTGGCGGTGGCCCAGAAACGCCGGAACGGCAGATCGGTGGCAACGGTCAGCCAGGCCAGCGGCAGGGCGATCAGCGTGCCCAGGGTGGCGACGCCAAGGGCCAGGGCCGCGCTGCCCGTAAGAACCCGCAGCGTGCGCGGGCGCAGTAGCGCCGCCCAGGCCTCGGGGCCGGCCCCCACGGCGCGCGCGATCAGATACACGATTGGCAGGGCGACCAGGGCCACAATTGCCACACTCAGGGCGATCAGCAGCCACGGGCGCGCCCTTCGCGCGCGCCCGTCCGGGATCTCAAGTGTGAGGGCGCGATTCGTTGCAGCCATTGCCTTCCCACATAGATGTCGAGAGGGTCCAGAAGGGCTTCGCCCTCCCCGGAACGCTCTTTTCCTGTACGTGTTCAGCGTTGGGGTAACCCCGCAGACCCGGAAGCGAGGGCGTCCCGCCCTCGTCAGGATTCGAGGGCCAGATGCCCTCGCTCCCAGGAGAAATGTGAACACGTACATAGCCCGGTTGGAGGAGGGTGGGGAAACCCGCTTTCCCCGCGCCCCTGCCAGGGTAACGCGACCCTCCGGACGCTGATCTTTGTATAAAATATACAAATCAAAAGCCCCCTAGCTTGTTGATTTTGTACAAGACATCCGCTATACTATAGATGCACAGCGGCGTTAGCGCCGCACCCCGGCACCGGCAATGGGGCCGTCAACGGGAGTCATAGAAGAAGCACCATACCTGGAGGAGGGATCACAATGCGCAACGGCAATCTCGAAAACATCACGGTTGAACAGGTCGTCCAGAAGCTCCCCGAGGCCCGCAGCTTCCTGCGCGAGGCGCGTATCGATAGAACCAGCATGCTCACCCTGCGGGAGGCCGCCGCGGCCGTCTCGATGGAGAGCGACGAACTGCTGGCTCAGATCGAGGATCGCCTCCGCCGCGCGGCCCGGCGCGCCCCGGCGCACGTCGAGGAGGCCGAGGGCGATCTGGCGCTCGCCTGATGGCGCAAGGCGTCGCGTAGCACCAAACCAGGGAGGTCAGACTATCCCTGCCGCGCCTTCCCTCGAGGAGGCGCTTGAAAAGTAAGCCAATACGCTGTCCGGACCCCTGCCAGCACGGCAGGGGTCCTTGCGTTGGCGGTACGTGTTCAGATCCGGGGTAACCCCGCAGACCTGGAAGCAAGGGCGTCCCGCCCTCGTCAGGATGCGAGGGCACGATGCCCTCGCTCCCAGGAGAAGTGTGAACACGTACCCGGTGGCGCCCTTTTTCCCGCGCGAAGCCCGGAGCGTCGCGCTGCCGCCTGTTCCCCATCGGGCAGGACGGAAACCCGCCTTCCCCACCCCTGACAGCGGAGCCGCCCGAGACCCTCCCACGGCCAGGGGGGGAAACCCGCCTTCCCCACCCCTGACAGCAGAGCCGCCCGAGACCCTCCCACGGCCAGGGGGGAAACCCGCCTTCCCCACCCCTGACAGCGGAGCCGCCCGAGACCCTCTCACGGGCAGGGCGGAAACCCGCCTTCCCCACTCCTGACAGTCAGGCCGCCCGAGACCCTCCCACGGGCAGGGGCAGGGGGAAACCCGGTTTCCCCCCTCTTGACAGGATGACCTGCGCCATGCTATTTTAGGCAAGGCTAAAAACAATGTCGTCCTACAGAAGACTTTTTCTTTGCGAGGACGTTGTGCGCGGGTGCATTAAGGGATCGCTCTGGCTGAGCCTGTCGGCGCTCCTGGCGCTGTTCCTCAGCGCCTGTGCCGGGGCCCCCGTCGTGGCCGGGGAAGAAGGATCGAAGCTGCGCGTCGTTGCCACCACCGGGCCCATCGGCGATGCCGTGCGCGCCGTTGCCGGCGATGCGGTCGCACTCCGGGTGCTGCTCGGTCCCGGCATTGACCCGCACACCTACGTTGCCACCGAGAGCGACATTCGCGCCTTTCAGCGCGCCGATGTCATTTTCTACAACGGCCTGCACCTGGAGGCCCAGCTCGAACGGGTCCTGCGACAACTTGGCCAGCGCGGCGTCGCCACCGTGGTTGCCATTGGCGAAACGCTCCCCGCTGAGAAGCTCCTCGGCTGGGAAGCTGAAACGGGTAAAACCCATGACCCCCATATCTGGCACGATGCGCAACTCTGGAAAGAGGCGGTACGGACCATCCGCGACACGTTGATCGTTGCCGATCCCGCCCACGCCGAAGGCTACCGCGCCAACGCCAGTGCGTACCTCGCGCAACTTGACGCACTCGACGCCTACATTCGGGATCGAGCGGCAACGCTCCCCCCCGAGCGGCGCATCCTCGTGACGGCCCACGATGCCTTCGGCTACTTCGGGCGGGCCTACGGCTTCGAGGTCGAGGCGATCCAGGGCATCAGCAGCGCCACCGAAGCCAGCGCCGCCGACATTCAGGCCCTGACCAGCCTGGTTCTCGAGCGCAATGTGCCGGCGATCTTCGTGGAAACTACGATTGCCCCGCGTACCATCGAGGCCGTGCGCGCCGCCGTGCGCGCCGCGGGTCGGGAGGTGACCCTCGGCGGCGAACTTTACTCTGATGCCCTCGGCGCCCCGGATGGGCCCACTGGCACGTACCTCGGCATGATGCGCCACAACATTGATACGATTGTAGCTGCGTTGGGCGCCCGGGCGGCGTCGCCGCGCACAACCGTGACGGATCTTGCTGAGAAGGCCGGGCCCTATCCGATCTTACCTTATATGGCACGTTACGTTCCTGTCCTGGAGGGGCGCGGGGAGGTTGCGACTCTCCGCACCCCCCCTCTTCTGCCCGCGGCAGGCGCGCGCCCCGTCGAAAGGCGGACGGGTCCGCTGCCACGGGCGGCATACGACGGATCGCGGCGGGCCGTGCCGTCCCGCCACCTCCCGATCGCGGAGGTATAACCAAAACCAGGAGTTCCAGATGCTACCTGCTCTCGAAATAACCGATCTCACCGTGGCTTACCACGATCGGCCCGTGCTCTGGGACGTGGATCTGCGGGTGCCCGCCGGGGTGCTGATGGCCATCGTCGGCCCGAACGGCGCCGGCAAGACCACGCTGATCAAGGCGGCCCTGGGGCTGGTGCGCCCCGCCGCCGGGCAGACGTTGATCTTTGGGCGGCCCTATGCCGAGCAACGGCGCCTGGTGGCCTATGTGCCCCAGCGCGGCAGTGTGGATTGGGATTTTCCCACCACCGTGCTCGATGTCGTCATGATGGGCCGCTACGGTAGCCTGGGCTGGCTGCGCCGTCCTGGCGCCCGCGAGCGCGAGCAGGCCCTGGCCGCCCTGGACAAGGTGCGAATGGTCGAGTTTGCTCACCGCCAGATCAGCCAGCTCTCCGGCGGCCAGCAGCAGCGCGTCTTCCTGGCCCGCGCCCTGGTGCAGGACGCGCAGATCTACATTATGGACGAGCCGTTCCAGGGTGTTGACGCAGTGACCGAACGGGCCATCGTTGCTCTGCTGCGCGACTTGCGCACCCGCGGGCGCACGGTTGTGGTGGTGCATCACGATCTGCAGACCGTGCCGGAGTACTTCGACTGGGTCACGCTGATCAATGTGCGACGCATCGCCAGCGGCCCGGTGCAGGAGGTCTTTACCGAAGCCAACCTGCGCGCCACCTACGGCGGGCGGATCGCTTTCCTGGGCCGAGACGGCGTCGGAGCGCCCGGTGACATCGCAACGGGACCCGTGGCGCCCGAGGGGATGGCGGGGTGATCGTAGGGGCGAATGATTATTCGCCCCTACGGTTCCACATATGCATTCTTCACCCCTACGGTTCCACATATGCATTTCCTGACGGTTGTTTTCACCGACTACACCCTGCGCACTGTTGCCCTCGGCGCGGCGTTGCTGGGCGTGGTAAGCGGCGTGCTCGGCTGCTTCGCCGTGCTGCGACGCCAGGCCCTCCTCGGTGATGCGATGTCGCACGCGGCCCTGCCTGGCATTGCTGTGGCCTTCTGGCTCACCGGCCAGCGCGACCCGCTGGTGCTGCTCATCGGCGCCACGGTTGCCGCCTGGCTGGCCGCGCTGCTCATCCTTGGCATCACGCGGGCCAGCCGGGTCAAAGAAGATAGCGCCCTGGCGATGACCCTGGCGGTCTTTTTTGGGTTCGGGCTGGTCTTGCTGTCGGCGCTGCAAAAACACCCCAACGCGGCCCAGGCCGGGCTGAAGACCTTTCTGTTCGGGCAGGCTGCCGCTCTGGTCGAACGCGATCTGGCGGTGATGGCCCTGCTCGGCGTACCGGCGCTGCTCTGCGTGGCCCTGCTCTGGAAGCAGTTCAAGCTGCTGAGCTTTGATCCGGAGTACGCGGCCAGCCTGGGGATGCCGACCGGCTTCCTCAGCGTGCTGCTGACCACCCTGATGGTGCTGGCAATCGCCATTGGCCTGCAAGCGGTGGGCGTGGTGCTGATGAGCGCGATGCTCGTGGCTCCGGCGGCAGCAGCTCGCCAGTGGACTAACCGCCTCAGCGCGATGGTGCTGCTCGCGGCGACCTTTGGCGCCGGCGCCGGCGTGGCCGGGGCACTGATCAGCGCCACCGCGCGGGGCGTTTCGACCGGTCCCGCGGTGGTCCTCTGCCTGACGGCGATTACCCTGGTCTCACTGCTGCTGGCGCCGGAACGGGGCTTGCTGTGGTCGGCCTGGCGCCGCCGGCAAGCGATGGCGATCCCGGAGTAGGGCCGAAGCATTGGCTACGCCAACGCTTCGGCCCAACGGGGCGGGGGCTGACCCATCACATGGGCCTGGACGCCCGGACCCGCCAGCGGGGGCCCGGGGAAACCCGGGTTCCCCGCGTTCCCACCGCCGTGGGGGGCGTGTCCGATGCCTGAGAGGGTCCGAACAGGGCCGTGCCACCTAACACAATAGCTATGTCTCCGGAAATCGAAGTACAACTCATCGCCGTCATCGTCGCGGCGGCCTGCGCGCTGCCAGGCGTATTTCTGGTGCTGCGGCGCATGGCCATGTTGAGCGACGCGATCAGCCACACGGTGCTGCTCGGCATCGTGCTGGCCTACTTCGTCAGCGGCGCCCTCGGTTCGCCGCTGCTGTTTGTCGGCGCGGTAGCGATGGGGGTGATCACCGTCGCCCTGATCGAACTGGTGGGTGGCGCCGGGCTGGTGCGCGAAGACGCGGCGATTGGCATCGTCTTTCCGGCGCTGTTCAGCATCGCGGTGATCCTCATCTCGCGCTACGCCGGCAACGTCCATCTCGATGTGGACAGCGTCCTGCTCGGCGAACTGATCTTCGCGCCCTTTGACCGGGTGACGCTGGCGGGGCTGGATGTGCCGCGGGCGCTGCTGATCGGGGTAAGCACCCTGGCGATCAACCTGGCGCTGCTTGGCCTGTTTTACAAAGAACTGAAGCTGACCAGCTTCGACCCCGGGCTGGCAGCGGCCCTGGGCTTCACCCCGACGCTGGTTCACTACGGGCTGATGACCATGGTCTCGGTCACGGCGGTGGGCGCCTTCGACGCCGTGGGGTCAATCCTGGTGATCGCGCTGATGGTTGGCCCACCCGCGGCCGCCTACCTGCTGACCGACCGGCTGCCGGTGATGCTCCTCCTGAGCGTGCTGATCGGCGCGGCAAGCGCCATCGCGGGCTACTGGGTCGCCTACTGGCTGGATGTCTCAGTTGGAGGGGCGATGGCAACTATGACCGGGGTGGCATTCGGCCTGGCGCTCTTGTTCGCGCCCGGGCGGGGGCTGGTAGCGGGCGCGGCCCGGCGCCAACGGCAGCGTTGGGAGTTTGCCCAGCAGATGCTCGCGTTGCACCTGTTGAACCATGAGGGCGCCGCCGAGGCCAACGAGGAGTGCAGCCTGCGCCACCTGAGCAGCGATCTGCGCTGGCGCGCCGACTTCGCTCAGGAGGTGGTGCGCCGCGCCGAGCGCGACGGCCTGGTGCGACGCGAGGGGCCGGTCCTCACCCTCACCGAGCGCGGGCGTCAGGCGGCCCGGGAGGCGAGTCTGCGCTGAGGGCCGCCTCATGCGTGTGACGGCGCAACCTGGATCTGGTTGCGGCCCCGGCGCTTGGCGACGTAGAGCGCATCATCGGCAAACTTGAGCAACTGCTGAACCGATAACGGTTGCCCGGTGCACCCGTGGCTCGCCACGCCAATGCTCACACTCACGCCAACTTCGCCCTCATCAGTGATGACGGGCCAGGCGCCGATCGCTCCCCGCAGCCGCTCGGCCGCCTGGAGCGCCTGCTCTTCCTCTGTTTCCGGCAGCAGGACCAGGAACTCCTCCCCCCCAAAACGCCCGATCAGGTCGTTCTCGCGCAGGTTGTCGCGCAGGCGCGCGGCGATGGACCGCAGCACCTGGTCGCCCGTGAGGTGACCGTAGGTGTCGTTGATGTGCTTAAAATGATCCACGTCAACGACCAGCAGACTGAGGGGGCGATGGTAGCGTTCCGCTCGCTCCACCTCGCGTTGGGCCAGTTCCAGGAAATGGCGGCGGTTGGCGACGCCCGTGAGCGCGTCAAGGGTGGCCAGTTCCTGCACCTGATTGAACAGACGGGCGTTCTGAATGGCAATCGCCGCAGTGGCGGCCAGCGTTTCCAGCACATCGAGATCGGCGCTGGTGTAGGCATCGCTGGCTTCGGCCTGAACCGAGAGCGCGCCTATCGACTGGCCGCCGACGTAGAGCGCCACTGCCAGGAGCGAGCCGGTCGGTTGTGCGCCCGCGCCGAACGGCTCGGCGCCGAACCACGCCTGCATCTCTGGTTCGCAGCCGGTGATGCGCAGCGAAACCCCGGTGCGGACAATAAAGCCAGGCAATCCCCGATTGAGCGGCAGGCGCTCGGGCGGCCAGCACCTGACGGCGTCTGCCCGGTAGACGTACTCGATCTCCTGGCGCTCCGTGTCGAGCAGCCCGATCACGCAGGTGTCGCAGGGCATCAGGCGCGCCGCGGCGCGATGGATCGCCCGGAACAATCCGTCGAGTTCCAACTCCTGGCCGAACTCCAGGCTCGCCCGGTAGAGCAGCGAGCGCCGCTCGGCCTCCGCGAGCGCGGTCTGGTAGAGACGGGCGTTCTCCAGCGCCACCGCGGTCTGGTGGGCCACGGTTTCCAGCAGGTGCTGGTCGCGTCGGGTGAACTGCCGACCTGGTTGGAGATAAAAGAGCCCCAGGGCGCCGAGCATCTTGTGGGGGGTATGCACCGGCACGGCCACGACCGCGTGCACGTTCTGCTCAAGGCGCGACGGAATGGCGCGCGGGTCGGACATGTAGTCATTGATTAACAGCGGCTTACCCTGGTCGAATATCTCCCACATGACCCCTGGGCCGCGCAGCACCGGTCCCGAGGCGGTCAGCCGGGGAATGCCGATCGCATGCTCGGTCCATACACAATCGCGTTCGGCATCGTACAACACCAGAATTCCGGCATCGGCGCCGATCAAGTCGATTGACAGTTGCACCACACGGTCGAGGATCGTCTCAATATCCAGCGCGCTGCTGATGGTCAGTGTTACCTCGCGGAGTTGCCGTTCGCGCGGGTCGAGGGGCTCGTCGACAGGATGCGCCTCGGGCCCGCCGGGGGTGAGCAGCAGCAGTTCGCCGAGCGGGCGCTGATCGGGATCGTTCAGAGGGGTCCGCCGCACCCAAATGGCGCCACCATCGGGCAGACAGCAGGCATCGGCAGGCGCCTGCTCCGCAGTACGTTCCACGAGGGTGTGAAACGGAACCCCGAGTACCCCCGCGCCGCCGTTGAGCAGCAGACGCGCCGGCGCGCTGGCGCCAAGGATCACGCCGCTGCTGTCGAGCAACACCACGGCGTCGCCCGTCTGTTCCAGCAGAGCGGACCAGGCCCGGAGGATCAACGCTGTAACGGACACGTTCTCGGACGACATAATGCCTGGAGGTTAAGCCTGCAGAATGTCACGGGCGGCGGCGACCGCCCGGAGCACGTCTCCTGGAGAGATGCCGTAGTGCGTTACCGCGCGAAGGACGTTTCCCTCGAGCTGGCCCATCAGGACCCCGCGCTGCCGCAGAGCGGCCAGGAAGTCGGCAGGCGCCAGATGGCTGGCGGTCAGTTCAAAGCGCACGATGTTGCTCTGCACCCGACTCAGATCCACGTGGAGGCCGGGGAGGGCGGCGAGCCCTTCGGCCAGGGCCCGGGCGGTGGCATGGTCATCGGCCAGTCGCGCGGTCATTTCGGTGAGGGCGACGATGCCCGCGGCGGCGACAACACCGGCCTGGCGCATGCCGCCGCCGACGAGTTTGCGCATCCGGCGCACCTGGGCGATCAGCGGGCGCGGACCGGCGACAATCGAGCCGACGGGGGCGGCCAACCCTTTGGAGAGGCAAAAGAGCAGCGTATCGGCATATCGGGCGATGGCGCGGGCCTCGACGCCAAGGGCCACGGCGGCGTTAAAGATCCGGGCCCCGTCGAGGTGCAGCGGCACACCCGCCTCGCGAGCGATACGGTGGGCCGCCTCCAGGTAGGCCAGCGGCAGAACCGTACCGCCGCACCGGTTGTGGGTCGTTTCCAGGCACAGGACGCCGGGTGGGGCCTCGTGCTCGTCGTGGGGAGGGGCCAGCGCCGCGCGGATGCGCTCCAGTGGCAGCGTGCCATCGGCAGCGGTTGGCAGGGTATGGTAGACAAGGCCCCCCAGGGCCGAGGCCCCTCCAGCCTCGTAGTGGTAGATGTGGCTCTCATCACCACAGATCACCCGCGCCCCGCGCCGTCCGTGGGCCAGCAGCGCCGTCAGATTGCCCATCGTGCCGCTTGCCACGAAGATCGCTGCTTCTTTGCCCACCAGATCCGCCGCGAGGGCCTCCAGCCGGTTCACGGTGGGATCTTCGCCGTAGACATCGTCACCTACCTCGGCCCGAGCCATGGCCGCGCGCATGGCCGGGGTCGGCAACGTGACCGTGTCGCTGCGCAGATCGATCAGCACGTGCCGCGGATCTGCGGTGTTCTCGGTTGCGTCGCTGGTCATCGCTTCTCCTGAGGTGCAGAGTTGTCCTCACCCTTCGCCTGGCCCCCTCCCGCTTCGCCTGCGGCGGAAACGGAGGAGGCGCCGAGCGCCACGAGGTGGGGGAGGGTGAAGAGCGGCGCCCTTGCTGGCCAGAGGAGGACGGGGAAACCAGGTTTCCCCACCCCGCCCGTGGGCTGGGCGTTGATAGGGGGAAACATCTTTGCCCCTATCAATCGCAACCGCGCCTTACTTGATACTGTACGCGAGCGGTATTACCGGACACGGCAGACGTTACCGGGTGAGGGCCGGTCCATCACATGCGCTCGGACGGCGTGCTACGGTTCAGGGAAGGTTACCGGCTGGCCGGCGGCGAGTTGCTCCAGCGCCGGCGCCAGTTCCGCAAAGGTGATGCCGCCTTCATAGCGTGCCTGGATGATCCCGTTCGCGTCCACCAGGAAGGTCCACGGCTCGGTGCGCAGGCCCCATTCGGCCATTTGCGGCACGTAGCGCTGGGCCTGGAACGACTCGCCAAACGGGTACGGATAGACCTCAATATGCACGAAGTTGATGCGATCCTGGAACGTGGACTTCAGGCGCTTAAGGACCTGCATGTTCGGCGCGCACACGGCGGTCTGGCAGTAGCCGGGCGTGGAGAAGGTGACCACGAAGGGCTTGCCGGCGGCTATGGCTTCGGCCACCGTCAACTGGTAAAAGTCCGGGTCGGGAGTGGCGTCCGACGTGAGCCGGTTCAGATCGGGGACGTCGCGCGCGGTGAGGTTGCGGCTGGGAATGGCGCGGGCGCCGACCGCTGGCGCCGCGGGTTGTTCGAGGACATCGAGGCGCAGGCGGGTCACAGTAGGTTCGCCGCCGGCCTGCGGCACGCTGATCTCCACCCCCCAGGCGCCGGGGCGATCAAAGGTGGCGTAGCCGACGTACAGGCCGAAGGGCAGACCCTCACCGTGATAGGTCGCGGTGGTTTCGCTCTGCACCCGGGTCGGTTCGGCGCCCTCGAGGAAGAAGAAGCGTAGCCCCAGGCTCAGTTCGGGGTCGTTTACCGGCGTGCCACTCTGGAGCACCCCGAAGGGTAGTCGGTTGGGACCAACCGCCAGTTCCGAAACGGCCAGCACCGGGATGCGTTCGGCTGCCGGTGGCGCGGTTGGGGTGGCTGGAGTTGCCCCCTGGCCGCAGGCGCTCAACGCGAGGACGATGATAAGCGCCACTCCTGCGAGTACCTTCCAGGCACGTCTGCCAGACATAGCTATCTGCTCCATATCAACAGGGGCGTGAAAAGGGCTCCTTCTGAGCGGCCACGGCCCTCCCGAACTGTACGTGTTCACACTTCTCCTGGGAGCGAGGGCATCTTGCCCTCGAATCCTGACGAGGGTGGGACGCCCTCGCTCCCGGGTCCGCGGGGTTACCCCAACGCTGAACACGTACCCCGAACCCTCCCGGCGGGCAGGGGCGCGGGGAACCCGGGATTCCCCACCCTCCTCCAACTGGCCGGCAAACGGGGTGTCTGGAAGGGCATGGCCCTCCCGACCCCTCCCCGTGGGCGGCGCGTTTTCACTTCAACGCATGCACCATTATACTGGCCTGGCGGGTCAGATGGCGCAAGAGCCACGCAGCGAAACCAGGTCCTACTCTTCACGCAGGGCCAGGGCCGGACTGGTGCGGCTCATCTTCAGCGCGGGGTAAATGCCGGCAAGCACGGCGGCGATGCAGGCCACGAGCAGGGCCTGGGCGAAGAGCAACGGGTCAAGACTGAGATCGAGCGTCCACCCGAAGGAGCGGCGATTGATCACGTACACCAGCACGACGGTCAGGGCCAGCCCGAGGGGGATGGCCAGCAATCCGGCCGTCAGCCCCATGAGGCTGGTCTGGGTCAGCACCACGCGCCAGAGCTGGCCCGGGGTGAGGCCGGTGGCGCGGAGCGTGGCCAGTTCGCGCGCACGCTCAAGTTGCAGGGCCATCAGGGCGCTGAGGATGCCGATGAAGGCCACAATGGTAGCGAGCATCTGTAGCACGGCCGTAATGGCAAAGGTGCGGTCGAAGACCGCCAGCGTGCCGTCGCGCAATGCCCGGTTAGCATTGACGATCAGTTCGCCCTGCCCGGCGGTAAGGGCGCGCAGCCGCTGCACCAGGTCATCAACCTCGACCCCGGGGGCAGCGTACAGGGCCAGTGAAGAGATGGCCGGATCGTCCCAGGCGGCGCGGTAGGCGGCGTAGGGCATACGGATGATGCCCCGATCGGAGGAGTAGTCGTAGTACACGCCAGCAATGGAGAAGGCCCGCGGTCCGCGGTCGGTGCGCAGGGTCAGGGTATCGCCCACGCCGAGGCCGGTACGGTAGGCCAGTGGCTCGGAGATCAGTACGGCGCCGGACTCCCAGGCGGCCCAGGTGGCCTCGCCGCCACCCTCGCGAAAACGCAGGGCCGCGCGCCCGCGCGCCGCCGGCGCGTCAATCGCCACCAGGGTGGTCGGGCCGATGGGGGTATCTACCTGCACGCTGCGGAAGCGCGTTACCGCCTGCACACCCTCAACGGCGCTCAGGGCGGCTACCAGCTCGGGCGGCACGGTGCTGTCAACCCGGTTGGCGGCGGTGGTAGGGGCAGAGATGTACACATCGGCGATCAGGCTCTGGTCGAGCCAGGTCACGACGGTCTGGCGGAAGCTGCCAACCATGATCCCGACGCCGATCGAGACGCTGATGGCGACCATAAGGGCCGCTACGGCCACGGCGGTGCGTGAGAGGGCGGCCACCACGTCACGCGCGGCCATGCGCCCGAGCAGGCCGAAGGTGGCGCCGAGAAGGGGCCGGGCCAGGCTCATCAGGATGACGGTGAGAGCGGGGCTGATCAGCGCCGCGCCAAGCACCACGGCGAACAGCGCGCCAAAGGCCAGGGTCAATGACAACCCGGCGCCCTCCCCACGGGCCGTAGTGGGGATCAGCAGGAGCAGGACGCCGAGGGCGATCATGCTGGCCCCGGCGAGGGCCAGGCGCGGCGTCAGGCGGCGGGCGCGATCCTCCACGCTGGAGCGGCGGAGCACGACGCGCGGCGGGGTGAGCGTGGCCTCGATGGCCGGCACCGCCGCCGAGACCAGGGTGGCGCCGATGCCGAGCAGCAGACCCTTGAACAACACCAGCGGCGCCAGGCTCAGATCACGCACCGTCACCACAAAGTACAGGTCGTTGATTGTGCGGGTCACCAGGCGCACCAGGCCCTGACCCAGAAGCGCCCCCAGACCCAGGCCGAGCAGCGAGCCGACCACGCTCAGCAGCGCGGCCTCAGCCAGCACCAGCGCGGCAATCTGGCCCCGCGTGACGCCAACGCAGCGCAAGGCGCCGAGCAG
>JAOACN010000656.1 GCA_026417815.1 Chloroflexaceae bacterium
TGTATAAGAGACAGGCGCCTACTAGTGTGTATCTTCCCGTAGTGGTCGGGCCACGAGGCAGCGCTCCCCCCGCAGCAGACGGGTTGCGGGTCAACGCGCCGTACTTCGCGGTGGCCGACGTTGATGAGCGATTTCCGGAACTGGCGATCTTCTGGTTTGGCGCGGTAACCCCAACCCAGAATTACACGGATGTGCGTGTGGGGTACAACGACACGGAGCTATACGTTTACGTGGCGGTCTTTGACCGCAGGCTGTGGTACGACACCACCCCGGAGCGCGCCGATTTGAGCGCCTGGGACGCGGTAACGCTGTACCTCGACACCGCCAATGGCGCCACGGCGAGCGACAGCAGCCATCGCTTCGTGGCCCAGTTCAGCGGCGCAGGCGGCGCACAGCACCAGGCCGCATACCGCGCGAGCGGAGGCGCCTGGGTTCCCGCCAATACGGCGTTCACCACCCGTCCAGGCTGGCGCGGGGAGTGGATGAATGACGAGACGGACGATCGCGGCTGGGCCATGACCTTCCGCATACCCTTCCGCAGTCTCGGGCTGAGTGGGCGGCCAAACGAAGGAACCCTGTGGCGGATGGCGCTGGCGGTTCACGACCGTGACGATCGGGCCGGAACGCCCATTCCGGATCAATTCTGGCCGCCAGCGGCGGATCTCCAGGCGCCGTCCACGTGGGGCACGCTCAGGTTCGGTCTCCCTGGCTACACACCCCCAGGGGTGGCATCGTCGCAGACGATCACGATCCGTCAGGGCCTGAATGGGGCCGTCGTCCCCGATGTGGGTGTGGGTGGAGGATCGGTATGTGGCGACGGGCTTGATTTCTGGAGCGAGTGGGGCGTTTCGACGCGGGATGCCGGAAAAGGTGATTTCAACGTCCAGAATCAGTCGGACATTGCCGACTGGCCGTGTTTCGCCAAGTATTATGTCACGTTCCCCCTCGACCAGTTGCCGCCGGGGCAGGCAATCGTCTCGGCCAGACTGGTCCTGCACCAGTTCGGTAATTCGGACCCGAGCCAGGCGCGACCGTCGCTGATCCAGGCGCTCACGGTTGGCGCCGACTGGAACGAGCGCACCACGAACTGGAACAACGCGCCGCTGGCGACGGAGAACGTTGGCGCGGGATGGGTTGAACCACTGGCAACCTTCTCTGGCTGGCCGGGGGTGCGACGCGAGATTGACGTAACGCGCGCCGTGGCCGGAGCCTACGCCACACGCGCGCCGCTGCGCCTGGCCCTCTACTCGGCGGACAACGCCTATCACAGTGGCAAGTACTTCGTGTCCTCGGACACCGGCGACTGGAACGCCGTGGCCCGTCCAACGCTGCTGGTGACGATAGGCGCGCCGGTACGCTGAATGGGAGAGGTATCTATGCGGCTGCGCCGCGCATTACCGGAGTGAAGGCTGGCTTCGCAGCCTTTTGGATAACGGTTCAGGGGAGGTGCGGAGGGCTACGCCCTCCGCGATCCTTTGGATTGGCTAAGGCAAAGGGCACAGGCGGTATCCAGGAAGACCTCAGGCAGCATCATCGTGTGTCTCGCCGTACAAATTCTGTTAGACGGATAGCCCTCCCCACGGATTACGCTGAGGCTCGTTCGACCATCTGCTCCGCCGCATCCATCACCGGCGCCCTCCTCCACAGACAGCGCCGGTGAGTCGGCCGCATCCTTCGCGCAGTGGTAGTAAAAAACTGGTTAAAACGGGACCATGGACCGATGGCATACTCCCCAAGACGGCAGCTACACTGAGCACGCTCGCGCCTGATCACGTCTATGCTCATCACCCGCCACAAGAGAGGCCAGTATGCTCAAACCGCTGCGCCATTTCGCAGTGATGACAGGGGTTGTTGCTCTGTGTGCCCTGCTCCTTCCTTCGGCTCTACCGGCGGTCGGCAATGCCCAGACCGGCAGGCAGAGCAGGGTTTTTGCGCCCTTCATCGCCCGCGATGGCATCCCCGCCCTGGTCTTCGTCTCGCGCCAGATCCGCGACGGGGGCACCATCTACTGGGATAGGCCCAGAGATATGCCCGGCGTCGGCCCGCACTCACGCTTCCGTCCGGCCAATCCCGGCAAGCTGCTGATCCGCGAGGCCGACGGCACAGTACGCACCCTCATTGACGGCGCCAATCCCACGCCCGCGACCCTCAACCTGATTGATGTCAACGCTCCCGATGTCTCCTACGATGGTACGACGATCGTCTTCGCCGGGCTTCCCGCCGGCAACTACGACCAGAACCCCGGCGCCCATCCTGGGGCCTGGCGCATCTATACGATCGGCGTGGACGGGCGCGGCCTGCGTCAGGTGACCCGTAGCGACCAGCGTCCGGACCTCTCCCATCTCGGCCCCGCGGCTGAGCCGCTCTCCGGCTACGACGACGGCGATCCGGTGTGGCTGCCGGACGGACGCATCGTTTTCTCATCAACGCGCTGGTCATCCTTCGCCCAGTACAGCGGCACACGCACCACCAACCTGTTCGTGGTGAACGCCGACGGCTCGGGTCTGCAGCGTATCACCGCCGAGCGCAACGGCGCCGACCGCCCCCTGGTGGATCCGCTGACCGGACGGATCGTCTACGCCCGCTGGTGGCGCAACCACCGCTTCCCAAGCAACAGCGCGGCAACGGTTGTGGATCCCGCGGGCGGCTTCAAGCAGAAGGACGGCCTGACCGCCGACCGCGACAACCAGGTGGGCGGCGCCGACGCCTCTTTCCGCAACGCCTGGCAGGCGGCGTCAATCAATCCCGATGGCACCGATCTGCGCATGTTGACGGGACGGTTCCGCGACGAGGCGGCCAATCACACCTACGGCGGCGCCTTCCTGCCCAACGGCCAGTTCGCGGCCAACTTTTTCCCTATGTTCAACATGAGCGAGGCCGCCGGCTTCGGCGGAATCCGCCTCTACGGCCGCGGCCCGACGCCCTTTACGCCTGTGATCGGGATCACCTCGCTGACGCTCGATTACGTGAACCCCAACAATCCGACCTCGTTCGGCGTCTTCAAAGGGGAATACGCTGCTGAGCCCGAAGCCCTTTCCAACGACCGGCTGGTGATCTCCCTCGCCAAAGACATCAACCAGGACTATGGGCTCTACACGGTCAACGTGAATGGAACCGATCTGCGGCCGCTTCTCGATTACCCCGGCACGTCGGAGCTGCGGGCGCGCGTCGTCCGGCCCCGTCCGCTCCCGCCGATCATCCCCGACACGGTGACGCGGCCGGCGAGCATGGTTCCGCCCCCTGCAAGCGGGCCCTTCAACCAGGACGGAACGTTCATCTTCGATGTGCTTAACATCTACGCCAACGCGCCGGTGGACAGCGACATTGTCAGCGCGCCGCCCGCGGGCTCGGCCGCTACGCTGCGCTTCTTTCTTGACCACCAGCGCACCAGCACCGGCTCCTTCCCCAACCTCGACTGGCCGATCCTGTTGAGCGAACTGCCAGTTAGCCCGGCGGGCACCGTCCGCAACGACCAGACGCCAGCCAACCTCCCGCTCTTTGAGCAACTGCGCGATGCGGCCGGGAACGTGCCGCTGCTGCCGGGCGGCAATGGCGGCGCTCACGTCGCGGGGATGAACTTCGGGCGGCCCGGCGAGCGTGTGCGCTGCGTAGGCTGCCACGCCGGCCACTCGATGATGCCGGTCCCCGCCACTGAGGAGGAAGCAGCGTGGACCAACCTGGCGCCAGGGGCCACGGTCACGGTCTCCTCCAGCCGTGACCCCAACTACAACGGCGGCGTTAACGACCGGCGCGTGATGAAGGGTCCCATCTTCGCCTACTGGACCAGCGCCCCGGGACAGACAAGCGGCCAGTGGGTGCAGTTGACCTTCCCGGTGTCGGTGACGGTACGCAACGTGCGGCTCTACAACCCGCGCCGCGGCGACGAGGCGAATTCGAGCTTGCAGGTCGAGGGCGCGACCGTGGTGCTGTACGCCGACTCCCGTGCGACGCAGGAGGTTGCCCGGTCCTCGGTGGGGCGGGTGGCCACTCAGGGGACCGATGTGCCGTTCACCGAGGTGCGCGCCCGCGCCGTGCGCGTGCTGATTGACGGGATGAGCGGGACCTTCTACGGCATGCGCGTCGCCAGTCTGGCGGAGATTGAGGTGATCGCGCGGGCCGAGGCGCCGTAGCGGAGCGCGGAGGGGGTATGGGGAGCGGAGAGGAACCTGATCCTCCCCGCTCCCTATTCTTGTTTCTCCCACACGCCCACACGTTCCCGCGAGCGCCCGGGGCGGCAAGACTGGCGGCCGGTCCGCAACCTAAAGAACCTGATCGGCCCTCACCCACGTCTCCCGCCCGCATGCCGGGCAAATCCGCTGCTCGGGCGGATCGCCGGGGCGCAGCGCCTCCCCCGGGAGGCGCTGCCCACACGCGCAGACGTAGCCGATGAGCCGCGCGGGGTTGCCCATCACCAGACCGTGGTCGGGAACGTCGCGGGTGACCACGGCGCCCGCCCCCACCATTGCGAAGCGGCCGACGGTGACGCCGCAGACGATGGTGGCGTTGGCCCCTAGACTCGCGCCGTAGCGGATCAGGGTCGAGCTCAGCGTCCAGTCGGTGGCCGCTTTGAGCGTGCCGTCGGGGTTGATCGCCCGCGGGGCCTTGTCGTTGGTGAAACAGACGTGGGGGCCGACGAAAACGCCGTCTTCGATCGTGACGCCGTGAAAGACCGAGATGTTGCTCTGGAGCTTGACGCGGCTGCCGATCTGGACGCCAGCGTCAAGGTAGCAGCCCTTGCCGATGATGCTCTCGGCCCCGATGACGACCCCCTCGCGCACCTGGGTCCAGTGCCAGATGCGGGTTCCGGCGCCAATCCGGGCCTGTGGGTCAACGATCGCGGTGGGATGGATGCTGACTCCGGGCCGCGCTTCGTGGTTGCTCATTGCACCTTCCTCGCTGATGTGAGCCTGGCCCCGCGGGGGAGGGTTACGCCACCCTCAAACCGGGCGGGGCGCCACCATCGTAGCACCCGTAGCTGGGCCTGTCCACCCGGAGTTGTGGCAGGCTCAGGGCTGATGCAACGTCCTGGGGGCAGGCCCCGGACCCCAGGTTTTTCGGAGGAAACCAGATTTCCCCTACCCCTGCCCGGCAGGCGCTCCTTTCCCCCGACTACTGCTCCGTCCGAGCGCAGGCGATGGGCCGGACCTCGCCCGGTACGGCAGAAGCATTGGCTGTGCCAATGCTTTGGCCCAACCTACCTCCTGCACAAGTAATGGTACAATGAGAGGGGTTTTCTTCGACGTGCCATACGCCGCGTATGCCTGTCGGGTACCAGGAATCAACCGAACTTGCCTGCCCTGCCTGTGACGTCGCCTTTGAGGCGTCGGTCTGGCTGATCCTCGATGCCCAGGAGGCGCCCGAGGCGGTAGTGGCGCTGCGCCGGGGCGAGTTGAACGTGGTAACCTGCCCGAGTTGCGGCCACCGCGGCCCCGCTGGCGCGCCGCTGCTCTTCCACGATGCCGTGCGCCGCCGGGTGATCTTCGCGCCCGCCCCCGGGGCCCCCGAGTATGTGTGGCGCGATCAGGCCCGTGACCTGCACGCCCTCCTGGTCGGCTCGATCGCCGAGGAGCAGCGCCGCCCCTACCTCGGCGAGGTGGATATCGTCCAGGATCTGGCCGGCATAGCCCGCCTTCTGGAGCGCAGGGAACGTCGCCCATCCGAATCGGCGCCACGCCCGCACCCTCAGGTCGCCGGCGAAGCCGTAGCCGGGCATGTCGCAGAGGCGACGCCCGGCGCCGTCCGCCCCGAGGACCGGCCGCCGCTGCTGGTGGCCGTCGAGGCCATGCTGGCCGCAAACGCGCCCGAAGAGTTCGAGGCCGTCCTGGCCAGCCATCCCATCCTGCTTGATCCGAGCAGTGACCTGGCCCTGGCGCAACTGATCGAGGTGGCGCTGGAACAGCGCGAGTTCGCTATCGCCGATGGTCTGCGCAACGCCCGCGCCCTGCTGGCCCGCCTGACTGAGGCGTCGCGTGGCCAGGTCGCGCCGCCGGCTCCCGCGCCGCTCCTCGACGAACTGCCCGACGCTGCGGTGCAGGCCCTGCTGCGGGCGCGCACCGAGGCCGAACTGGAGGCTGCCTGCGTGGAACACCCGGCGCTGCTGCGCCCCGAGACCGATGGCTTGCTGGCCCGGCGGGTGGATCAGGCGCTCGATGAGGGGAACGAGCGCCTCGCCCACGCCCTGGAGGAGCGCCGCGAGGCCCTGGCTCGCCGGCACCCCGCTGCGACCACCGGCGCCCCCGTCGCGGACGCCGCGAGCCTCGATGAGGCCATCGAGGCGCTGCTGGTCGCCGAGGGCGAAGAGGCGCTGGTCGAGGCGCTCGACCGCTACCCTGTGCTGCTGGAGGAGGCCGCTGCCGAGGCCCTCTGGCAGTTCGCCGCCGAGGCCCGCGCCAGCGGCGATGAGGAACTGGCCCGCTACGCCGTGGCGTGCCGCGAATTGTTGCGCCGCGTCCGCGCCGATCTGGAGCAGTAACCGGAGGCCCTATGCTCAAACGCACCCCGCTCTTCGAGGCCCATCGCGCCGCCGGCGCGCGGATGGTTGAGTTCGGCGGCTGGGAGATGCCGGTCCAGTACAGCGGGATCATCGAGGAGCACCACGCGGTGCGGCAGGGCGCCGGCCTGTTTGACATCAGC
>JAOACN010000429.1 GCA_026417815.1 Chloroflexaceae bacterium
AGATGTGTATAAGAGACAGACCCTGGCTCAGCCGGCGTTTCTTTTTGTTGCCATCGATCTTTTTTGAGGCCGGGCCGTCGTGTGCCGAGTGGGCGGGGTGACCCTGCGTGCAGAACCCTGCAGGTTGCGCGCGGGGGGTAATCAAACCCAGCGGATGCGCGACCTGCGGCGGGTCAGGATACGCTCGTAGTGGCCCAGCAACTCGTCCATTACCCGGCCCCAGGAGCGCCGCTCGGCAGCGGCACGGCCCGCGGCGCCCATCGCTCGAACGCGGTCGGGCGCCTCCAGCACCTCGCGCACGCGGCCACATAAGTCGGTGACATTGCCAGGGGTGAACAGCGCCCCGGTTTCACCCGGGCGCACCAGGTCAATCGCTCCGCCAGCGCGGGCGGCGACGACGGGCAACCCCGAAGCCATGGCCTCCTGGATTACCTGGCCGAAGGTCTCGGTGTCGGATGGAAAGACAAACACATCGGCGCTGGCATAGGCGGTCGCCAGATCGTCGCCGCGGAGGTAGCCTGTGAAATGCGCCGGCGCGCCCGACAGGCGCCGTTCGAGGGTGGGACGGGCGGGTCCATCGCCGACCAGCACCAAACGCGTGTTCGCCAGGTGCGGCAGGGCTTCGACCAGTAGCTCGAGGCGTTTCTCCGGGGCCAGGCGCCCCACATAGAGCAGCACGCGCTCATCGGGGCGCGCGCCCACGGCGGCGCGCCAGGCCGCGCTACGCCGCCCGGGATGAAACCGTTCGGTATCCACGCCCCGCCCCCAGAGCCGCAGGCGGCGAAACCCCCGGGCGCGCAGGTCGGCCATGGTTGCCGACGAGGGGCAGAGGGTCAGCACGCAACTGTTGTGGACCCAGCGCAGGTAACTGTAGGCAAGATCGCGGAGGAACCCCAGGCCATAATGGGCGCTGTAGGCCGGGAAATCGGTGTGGTACGCGCCGACCAGCGGCGCGCCAAGGCGACGGGCAGCGTGCCGTCCGGCCACACCGAGGGCCATGGTACCGGCCAGATGCACCAGGTCGGGGCGAAAGCGTCGCAGACGCGCGGTGATGCCCGGTTGCGGCGGTGTGATGCGCAACTCCGGGTAGGCCGGCAATGGCATCCCGCGCATGGGCACGATTTCTGCTCCGGCGTATTCGGGCGGGGCGCCCTCCGGCGCCAACAGCAAAGCCTCATGCCCCCGGCTGCGCAGATGCTCGAGCAAGCGGCAGAGGGTGGTTACCACACCATTTACATTCGGCAGAAAGGTCTCAGTGATAAGCGCGATACGCACCGACCGCTCCTGACCTTTAGAGGCGCGCCTGTTATCGAGAGGGGCGTCACAGGAATTCTGAGATGTAGCAGTCCTACACCATCCCTCAACAGCGACCGTGCGTAAGGACGCAGCGCGCTGCGTCCTTACGGATACGTCTTATATTTCGAGCTTTACAACCTGAAGATGACTACTATAGTATGCCTTGCAAAGATTGTGAACCGACGATGGGAGAATTAACGGCGGGCTAAGGTCTGGTCAACCTTTGATTGCGAAGTGTGCTCCACAAGAACAGGGCTGCACCGCACAGCAGGAGTATGCATAAAGAGTTTTCCTGGGTGGCGGCATCCCCACCCGTTTTCTGGTAGAATCACCGTGATACGTTGTGACAGCAAAGGAGCGGGAGGCGTTACATGCGAATCGCAGTCGGCAGTGATGAGCGCAATTACATGACCGACGCGCTGGTGGAGGATCTACGCCGCCGCGGTCATGAATTGGTGTTGATCGGCCCGCTTGCCGGCGCCAACGAGGCCTGGCCGGAGGTTGGGCGCGCGGTGGGCGAGGCGGTAGCCTCCGGCGAGGTCGAACAAGGCATTGTGTGCTGTTACACCGGGACGGGGGTCAGCATCGCGGCCAACAAGGTGCCCGGGGTGCGAGCGGCGCTCTGCCAGGACGCCCAGACGGCCGCGGGCGCGCGCAAGTGGAACGACGCGAACGTGCTGGCCCTGAGCCTGCGCACCACTACGGTTGACCTCGCCCGCGAGATCCTGGACGCCTGGTTCGCCACCAGCAGCCCGCCCGAGGAGCAACCGTACATTGATCAGGTTCGGGCGCTCGATGCCCGGCGGGGGTAGAGCCTTTGACCATCAGGGCCAGTGCAACGGTTCTGGGGCTCGCTCCAAACCCCACGTGTCTGGTTGGTTTTGGCGGCATAGCCGCCAAAACCAACCAGACCATGACCGTACCGGGCGGCTACGCCGCCCCGCCCCCCGCCGGAGGCGGACCTGGCATTAGCCCTGACTTTTGAGAAAAGACTGGACAAAATATGTGCAAGGTGGTACAGTAAAATGCCTGCCAATAGTTTCACAGCAGAACTCTAGTTTGTCACTTGCCACAGCTTCCGCTGCGAGGAGGTTCAGAGGGGTTGCACCCCTCCAGGCTTTCCCCTTCCTGGCGCGGCACGGCGAAGCTGTGCCGCACCAGGAAGGGAAGATCTTCCCTATGGGAACACTTAGTGGGAGAAATAGTTCCGCAGCCGCTGAATTAGCTCTACTTTGTCGCCTGGCGCAGCTCCCGCTGTGAGGAGGTTCGGAGGAGGCCTACGGCCCCCGCAACCCCCGCCAGCGGCAAAGTGACAAAGTAGAGTTAGACAGGTCACCCGGGCATGGTTATCAATCATCCGGTGCAGCTTGTGCTGCCAACCAAGATCAGTCCGCCGCGGTTCCTGGACACGTGGGTGATGCGCGAGCGTTTGCTTGAAGCGCTCGGCGCACTCACGTCTCAGGTGATCTTGATTATTGCCCCGGCCGGCTTCGGCAAATCCACGCTCGTGGCGCAATGGCTATTCAGCCGGGTTCACCGAGTTGGCGCGTCCCGACCAGCGGTTGAAGCGCAGAGCCCCACGGCCTGGCTTACCCTCGATGAGCAGGACCAGGACCCGCTGCGCCTCCTTGCCTACCTGGCGAGCGCGGTGGAGCACGCCGCCCCCGGCGCGCTGTCCTCCACCCTCGACCTGCTCGATGCCCGGCAAGCCGCGTCGCTCTACGCCATGCTTGAGGCCTTTCTGGTCGAACTCGCCGCCCTGCCCGGCGGGCTAACCCTGGTGCTTGACGATTACCACTGCCTGACTAGCGAGCCGGTCCAGCAACTGATGGCCTACCTGCTGCGGCGCCTGCCCCCCGCCTGCCGCCTGGTGCTTGTCAGTCGCACCGACCCGCCCCTGCCCCTCGCCCGCCTGCGCGCCGAGCGCCAGATCGCCGAACTGCGCGCCGCCGCCCTGCGCTTCCCTCCCGCCGAGACCGTCGCCCTGCTCACCGCCCTCGAAGGCGCACCGCCCGACCCGGCCCGGGCCGCGGCCCTGCACC
>JAOACN010000431.1 GCA_026417815.1 Chloroflexaceae bacterium
GTCTTGACCCGTCCATCGAGGATCTCGGGAAAACCGGTAACTTCGCTGACCGACCGGGCGGGGATCCCGGCCTCGACCAGGAGGCGCTGGGTATTGCCGGTGGAAAGAAGCGTAAAGCCGAGGCCGAGCAATTCGCGCGCCAGGTCAATCACGCCCGACTTATCGTACACACTCAGTAATGCGCGCACATGTGCTCCATCTGTAGCGATCTACGCGCTTCAACGTCCCCGACAAGAATAAAGACGGCCGGGAGGGGAGCGTTCAGGAGGGCGCAGCCCTCCGCGATCGGCTGAACCCGTCCACCGCGGGGGCAACCGGGCATCGCGGGAAGGCCACGCCTCCCCAAACCCCTCCCACGATCATGCGGCCAGGAACCGCACCTCACGATCAAAAAACCCTCCCCGGGCGACGGGCAGGGTCGCAACCAGGGCTTATTCTATCACACCTGGGGGAGATTGGCGCAACGTTGGGGCAGCGCGCAGTTCTTCGGCGCGGGCGCGGAGGGCGGAAGCGGCAGCGCGGGCGCGTTCGGTGCCAATGACCCGTGTGGCGCTCTGTTCAAAGCGATCGATAGCGGTGAGCATCTGCGCCACCGTGGCACGGCTCACGTCGATAATGCCAACATGCCGGTAGGCGGCCTCGAGCAGGGCCGAGGCGCCCGCGCCGACAAAGGTAGCAGCGATGCGTTCGAGTTCAGGGGCGAGGATCTCACCGTGACTCGGCTCACGCAACTCGACCAGGCCATTCTGCAGCAACTGGACCATGATTTCGCAGGTGCGCAACTCGCCGAGGCCGCTGCGCTGCGCGATCTGGGCAAGGGTGTTCTTCCCGTTGACCATGGTCAGCACGCGCCACTCCTCCGCCTCGAGATTGATCTCCCCCGAGCCCGTGGCCGGGTTGGGCACCAGGCGCGGCACCAGCGTCATCGAGGGGATGTGCTGTTGGAGGGCGGCCCAGGTCTCCTGACGCATGATCCCTTCCATGATGATCGCCTCATTTGAGAGGGTAATCGTCGGGGTCTCCAGGCGCCGATCATCGTAGAAGCGGAAGGGACCGGAGGCGAGGGTAAAGAACGTAAAGACGGCATCGAGGGGGCGCATCCCGGGCAGGGTTGCGCCAATGATCTGCCCATCGCGGAAATACAACCAGCCCTCATACGTCTGCCCGGCACGTTGCCCGCGGATATGCACCCCGCCGGTCTTCTTGCTGAGGGCGACGAGTTGAATGAGATCCGTCAACGGAAACTCGCTTAAATCGCCGGAGAGGGCCATGGCTTCACCGCTAGGATGGGAACAGGGCGGCCAGAAACGCGCCCCGGGGCGCTGGCCATCGCTCCCGCGAACCGCCACCCGCCTAGAGTTTGCTAATTACCGCCCGACTGATGGCGCGCAGCGTCTCAAACACCCCTGCCCCCGTCGTCGCGACGGCTTCGATACGCGGCCAGTTCATCCGGGTCACACCCAGGTAATGATCCATCGTCTGAACCGAAACCAGAACGTCCTCGGGCAGGTCGCGCTTATTGTACTGC
>JAOACN010000023.1 GCA_026417815.1 Chloroflexaceae bacterium
TCGTCGGCAGCGTCAGATGTGTATAAGAGACAGGTACATGTCAGGGGAGGTGGCGTGGGGAAACCAGGTTTCCCCACGCCCCTGCCCGCGGGAAGGCTCGCGCCTCCCATCGCCGGTTGGAGCGGGGGAAAGCCGGTTTTCCTACACCCCTGCCCAATCGGAAGGTCCAGCCCCTGCCTTACTCCCGCACCTCGCCCATCTCGCGCGCGTCGTAGCCGCCCAGGGCCTCGACTGCGGCGCGGTAGGCCGGGTCGCCGAGCGCCTGGCGCAGCGGTTCAAGCAGTTCGCTCTCCCAGTGGCGGCGCGGCACGGCCAGTTCGTAGCATTCGCTGAACAGGGGCACGAACTCCAGCCCCAGGGCCCGCGCCGCAGCGCGAATGCCCAGGCCTGCGTCCGCCGCGCCACTCAGCACCGCCGCGGCCACGGCCATGTGGGTGAACTCCTCGCGCTCGTACCCGGCAATCGCGCCGGGGTCAATTCCAGCCTGCTTCAGGTGGTAATCAAGCAGCACCCGCGTCCCCGAACCACGCTGCCGGTTGACGAAACGCACCCCCGGGTGCGCCAGGTCGCGCAGTTCGCCCAGGCCCAGGGGGTTGCCTGGCGCCACCAGAAAGCCCTGCTCGCGCCAGGCCAGGTGGACCAGGACGATCTCCTCGTCGGGCAGCAGGCGCCGCACGAATGGCCGGTTGTACTCGCCGGTCTCCTCATCGAGCAAATGGGTGCCAGCCAGGTGGGCGTCGTGACGCTTGAGGGCCATCAGACCGCCCAGACTGCCCACGTTGGCCGAACTGAGGCGTCGCTGCGCCCCGGCGCGGTGCAGGTAACTGGCAAGCAGATCCAGGGCCAGGTCGTGGCTGCCGATGGCCACCAGGGTGCGCTCGATCTCCTCCGGGTCGCGCAGGAGTTCAACCGTCACCTCGGCCCCGGCATGCACCCCCTCGGAGAAGCGGGGAATGCGGGCGATGCCATCGGCCCTGACCAGCGACATCACCACCCCGGCGCCGCGGCTCAGCGGGGTGGCGATCAGGCGCCCATCCACCCGCCCCAGGGTCACGCGCACGAACTCATCTTCGCCGAGCGGCGAGAGCAGCTTGCGGCTCATAGTGGCGGTGACCGCGAGCCGCGGCGGCGGGGTCAAACCCTGGAGCCGGTACAGCAGCGGGCGCAGGAACAACTCGGCGGTGAGGGCCGCCGAGACGGGGTAGCCGGGGAGGCCCAGGGCCGGCTTGCCTCCGGCGACGCCGAGGATCACCGGGTGGCCGGGGCGGATGGCCACGCCGTGGACGGCCACCTCGCCCAGTTCGGCCAGCACCGTCGCGGTAAAATCCTCCGAACCGGCGGACGAGCCGGCGTTGACCACCACCACGTCGTGGCCGGCGAGGGCCTCCTCAACCACGGCGCGGAGCAGGTCGCGCCGGTCGGGCACGGGGGCGAAACGGGTGGCGCGCCCGCCCCACTCTTCGACCATGCCGACCAGGATCAGCGAGTTGAACTCGACAATCGCGCCGGGGGGCACTGCTTCGCCGCGGGCCTCGCAGGCCGCGGCCTCCTCGGCGGTGATCAGTTCGGTCCCCGTGGGAACAATCGCTACCCGGGGGCGTCGGCGCACCAGCAAGGTCGTATGGCCGGCAGCCGCAGCGGCCCCCAGATCCACGGGCCGCAGGCGCGTTCCCTCGGGGATGATCAGTTCCGTAGCGACAATGTCCTCCCCCAGAGGACGCACGTGCTGCCAGGGGGCCACGGCGGCGGTAATGGCGACAGTGGTCTCATCGAGCGTCTGCACGTGTTCGGCCATCACCACCGCGTCGGTCTGGGGCGGCAGGGGATCGCCGGTATCCACCCAGATTGCCTGCGTGTCCAGGGCAAGGGCGCGGGGCGAGGTCTCGGTGGCCCCGGCGGTATCGGCGGCGCGCACGGCGATGCCATCCATCGCTGCGGCGTGGTAATGCGGCACCGAGCGCGTGGCCCAGACTGGCGCGGCCGTCACCCGGTCGCGGGCCTCGGCAAGCGGAACGACCTCGCCCTCCAGCAGCGGCAACCCCCCGGCGCGGGCCAGGGCCGCCTCGAAGCGGGCAATGGCCTCGTCGAGGGCGCGATCTTCGAGGTAGTAACGTCGTCTGGTCATAGCCAGCCTCTTCATCGAAGCGCGACGCGGGGCAACCCGCTTGCCCCGCACCCTTCAGCCGCCTGTGGCGCCGTCGGGCCACAGGCGCGGGGCGCACACCGCCGCGATGCAAACCGGCACCTGTACGGCCGCAGCGCGCTGCGGCCGCAGCGCGCTGCGGCTACCCGCCGATGTGCACCTCAGGATGTTCCTGGGAGGGCCACACTATCCCGACCCGTCCCATCGGGCAGGGATGACAATCAAGAAAACAGCTTCACCTCAACCTGATCGCCCGCGTACAGGCCGCCCAGATCCAGGGGCACATGCACCAGGCCATCGGCGCGGGCCAGGGTGTAGATCAGGTTCGATTTGCCGAAGACGGGGTCGGCCCACAGTTCCCCGTCGCGCGTCTCCAGGCGCACCGGCACGAAATCCTCGCGTCCGGCGCGCGAGGGGATGTTGCGCGCCAGGCGCGCCCATCGCGTCAACGCGGGCGGTACGGCGGCGTCCAGCAACTGGCGAATGGCCGGGGCGACGAACAGACCAAAGGCGATCATGGCCGAGACGGGGTTGCCGGGCAACCCGAACACGGGGCGCTGGCCCGCGGCGGCCAGAATGGTGGGCTTGCCGGGCTGGATGGCCACGCCGTGCACCAGCACCCCCGGCGCGCCGAGCGCGCCGATCACCCCCACGGTCATATCGCGGGCGCTCACCGAACTCCCGGCGGCGATCACCAGGGCATCGGCCTCCTCCAGCGCGGCGCGGGCCATGGCCTCCAGGGCGGCGGCGTCATCGGGGACGATGCCGCGGGGCATCGGCTCGCCGCCGGCGCGGCGCACCAGCGCGGCAATGGTGTACGTATTCACGTCGCGCACCTGCCCCGGCGCGACTGGCGCATCAGGGGGCACGACCTCATCGCCCGAGGCGAGGATGGCCACCCGCGGGCGCGCCACCACCGGCACGCGCGCGACCCCCACCCCCGCCAGGCCGCCCAGATCCTGGGGGCGCAGGCGGTGCCCCCGGGGGAAGAGCAGGTCCCCCTGGCGCACGTCCTCGCCGATGGGAATGACATTCTCGCCCACGGCCACGGGACGCACCACTTCGATGGTTGTCGCATCGAGGCGCTGGGTATACTCCACCATCACCACACTATCGCTGCCGTCGGGGAGCATCCCCCCGGTGTGGATCAGCGCGGCCTGGCCCCCGCCGACGGTGATGGTCGGGGCGCGGCCCATAGG
>JAOACN010000060.1 GCA_026417815.1 Chloroflexaceae bacterium
GCCCATACCCGCCGCTATCCTGCTGCTGCACCTTGCCTGGTTGCGCTCCCGCGGGTTGTTTGTGAACAATTGTCTCAGCCGTTTGCTCATGACCGTTCTGCCCCTGGCGCTGACCTATTCCCTGCTGGCCTTTGCCAGCGCCGCGGCCTTCACCGCGGTACCGGTCTTCATACCCATGCTCCTGCTTGGCGCGTACAATACCGTCTGGGTTCGGCAACGCGCCAGGGCCGAGAAATCCGCTCGGATACCGTTGGCGCCTTCGCAACCGGTGGCATAGGCGTCGTACTGCCATATTGAGCTGGTCTCTCGGCGGCGCATCGGGCAAGATCCCCTACCCGAAGGGTCGGAGCAGAGGGTTTCTCGGAGGGCCGCCCCCTTCCTGACCCTCCCGTTCAAGAGCTTGCCGATGTATCGCTGAGAAACTCCCTATGAAACGGATCCTCTACGCGAGCATGCAACTCCCCTGGCCGCTCGATAATGGCCAGAAGTTTGTCACGGTCAATGACCTGACATATCTGTCGCGGTATTGCGCGATCGATCTGGTCAGTTTTATTGATCCGATCAACCTGCCCCGCCAGGGCGAAAGCCTCGCCGAGTTACGGAAACGCCTACCGGAGGTCAATATCCTTCCCCCCGTCGTCCACACCATTTTGCACGGCGGTCTTATCAGACATAAACTCTCAGCTTTTCTGAGAGGTCAACTATGGAGAGCCCCTTTTGTTGTGAGCAAATATCAAAGTAAGGGATTTGTAAAGCTTATCACAAAATTAATACAATCTAACCACTATCAAATCCTCTTTATTGATCATCTTCAACCGTCATTCATTCTCGATAAGTTACCCCATCAGCTTCTTGCAGAAATAAAGGTGATATACCGGGCCCACGATTTGTTCTCAGAGACCCTGACCCTCTATGCCCGGGAACTCGGCTTCAGCCCGGCGGGCATCGCCGTGCGCGCCGATCTGCTGGCCTGCCGCGGCTATGAGCGACGCCTGTGGCAACGGGCCGATGCCATTTTTACCGTCACCCGCCGTCTGGGGCAACTGATGGTGGAGACATTACCGGCCATCGAGAACAAGATCGTCTATTTCCCGGTCTTCGTGGAGCCGGCCAGTTGCCGCGCGGCGCCTGAACGAGCCGGACCGCGCCTGCTGTACGTCGGCACGGTGCACTATCCGCCTAACCTGCTGGGCCTGAAGTGGTTCCTGAACGAGTGCTGGCCGCTCATTCGCCGGCGCGTCCCCGGAGCCCAGTTCGATATAGTGGGGCGTGGCGGTGAGGCGCTGCTTCCGGTACCCGATGGGGTGAGGGTCCATCATTACGTCGAGAGCCTTGACGCCTACTACCAGGAGGCGGCGGCGTTCGTGGTGCCTCTGTTCTCTGGCTCGGGCATTCGCCTGAAGATCCTCGATGCGCTCAATCACGGCGTGCCGGTTGTCTCGACGCGGGCGGGGTACGCGGGCCTGGAGGTGACCGAAGGCGAGGAACTCCTGGTGGCCGATGATGCCCCGGGGTTTGCTGAACATGTGTGCAAACTCCTGGAACATCCCACCGAGCGTCGCCGCCTTGCGGAACGGGGCCTGGCCTTCGTCGAGCGCAACCATGGTCCCGACCTGGCCCTCAAGGCTCTTGATAATGTCCTGCGGATTCTATGAGATGATCGCGGGCTGTGGCGACCCGCGGCGAACGTAGTCTGTGAATTACGTTTTCTGCCATTGTTCATTGCTTAATTCTACGTTGTCACTTGCCGCGGCTTCCGCTGCGAGCGGCTTCGAAGGGCTGCGCCCATCGAGCCTCCCCCATAATGAGAAGTCTCGTTGTAGTATTAATGCTTTTGTGATCCTGGCCTTCAGCACGATCGAGTTAAGCGATGTACGATCCTGCCCTGTCTTCACCTCCCCGGTTTCCGGTTGTTGACGTGCGCATTAGCGCGCTGACCTTCGATCGGGCGCTGGCGCTGATCGATAGCTGGATCGCCCGCCGTGAGCGCCACTACGTCAATGTCTGCACCACCCACACGGTGCTCGAGTGCCACGATGCGCCCGAACTGGCCGCGATTGTCAACCAGGCGGGGATGGCCACCCCGGATGGCATGCCCCTGGTCTGGCTCGGGCGCCTGCGCGGCCATTCCGTCGAGCGGGTCTATGGCCCCGATCTCATGCTCGCCGTCTGTGAGCGTGGGCAGTCCCGCGGCTACCGCCACTTCTTTTACGGGGGGGCCGAGGGCGTGGCCGAGACGCTGGCCGCACGGCTGCGGGCACGCTTTCCCCGGCTGCTGGTGGCCGGCGTTTATAGCCCGCCGTTCCGCCCACTCACCCCCGAGGAGGAACGTGACGTCGCCGCGCGCATCAACGGCAGCGGCGCCGACATTGTCTGGGTGGGTCTGGGAACGCCAAAGCAAGATTACTGGGTGGCCCGTTTCCGCCCCATGCTCAACGCCCCGGTGCTGATCGCCGTGGGCGCCGCCTTCGACTTTCACGCCGGGCGGGTGCGCCAGGCCCCGCGCTGGATGCAGCGGTCTGGCCTGGAGTGGTTCTTCCGCCTGACGCAGGATCCCCGGCGCCTGTGGAGGCGCTACCTGGTGGGTAATCCGCGCTTTGTTTACCTGGTGGCGCGCCAGTTGCTCCAGGGCGCCTTTCGCCCAGGACCCCGGTAGGTGTTGGCCGCGAGGGTTTCCCAGGCCCTCCCGTTCACGCTCGGCGCATCCACCTCTCACACCCCCCTCATTGCCTGATACGCGCAACCGTGGTACACTTACGCGGCTTAAGGAACGAGCTGTCATCTGATCCACAACGCTGTGCGATCGGACCCCGTGTTTCGTCGATCGCTATCACGGTACACCAGGTGGCCTATGCTCGAACGGTTACGCTACCGGGTCATCGGAAGCGTCCTTGCCTGGGATGTGGCGCTCACGCTCTTCACCCTCTACATCGCCTCACACATTCGCCTGACGCTTGAGTTCGGTCTGGATCTGCCGTCCGAGGCGGCCCGGTTGCCCTGGCAGATCTACCTGGCCGTGGCCCTGATCTGGCTGGTGGTCTTTCTCTTGCTCACACCGCAGCGCGCCCTGTTTATCCGCGGCCTGCTCGAAGCGATTGGCCGCCTGATCGGCGCGGTGGTCCTCGCCTCGGCCAGTTTCGCCGGCTTGCTCTACCTCTCACTGCGCGATGTCTCGCGGTTACAGTTCCTCTACTTCGTCGCGCTGAACCTTGGCGTATTGCTCGTCTTCCACCTCGGCGTGCGGGCCTATGCCTACTCGCGCAACCGGCTGCATACCCGCCGCCGGGCGCTGGTAGTGGGAGATGTGAGCACCGCTGAACGCCTCGCCGATGAGTTCAGTCGCCGGCCCTGGACGGGGGTCAGTGTCGTCGGCTATACCAGCGACGCGCTGGATGCGCCGGGCCGCGTGCCCCGTCTGGGGTCCGTCGAAGAGACCCGCCGCCTCATTGATGAGCATCAGGTTGACGAAGTGATCTTCGCCCTGCCCCACCAGCAGCAGGAACGGGTGGCCCGCCTTTCGCTCAGCCTGCTCCAGGAGCCGGTGATGGTGCATATGGTTCCCGGCGTGCTGGACCTGATCTTTGCCCGCACACCCGTGGAGACCGTGGGCGGTATTCCGCTGATCAGCCTGCGCGAGTCGGCCCTCACCGAGCCGCAACGGGTCCTCAAACGCCTGTTCGATATCTTCGCCAGCGCCACGTTGCTGCTCCTCCTGTCGCCCCTGATGCTCCTGATTGCGCTGTTGATCAAGCTGGAGTCACCCGGCCCGGTGTTTTTCATGCAGGAGCGGATCGGCGAGCAGGGGCGCCGGTTCAAGATGATCAAGTTTCGCAGCATGTACCAGGACGCCGAACGGCGCTGGCACGAGGTGGCCAGACGGGATGAACAGGGCAACCTGATCCATAAGCTGGAGGATGACCCGCGCGTGACCCGCGTCGGGCGCAGGTTGCGCCGCACCAGTCTTGATGAGTTGCCGCAGTTGATCAATGTCCTGCGGGGTGAAATGAGTCTGGTCGGCCCACGGCCGGAGATGCCCTACATTGCCGCCGAGTACCAGCCCTGGCAGTGGCAGCGCTTCCGCGTGCCGCCGGGCATCACCGGCTGGTGGCAGGTCAACGGGCGCAGCGACAAACCGATGCACCTGCACACGGAGGACGATCTTTACTACATTCAGAATTATTCCTTCTGGCTCGATCTGCGGATTCTCTTCAAGACGCTGATCGTGGTCTGGCGAGGCCAGGGGGCGTATTGAGATCGGCTGGGAGGAGGGTTTCTGGGAGGGCGAAGCCCTCCCAGACCCTCCCGTTCGAAAACTTGCCGGATGCACCACTACGTGCAACGCATCCGTTGAACCATTACTCGCGTGACTAAAACTGGACCGGATGTGGACGAAACTGCATCCAACGTCATCACTTCAGGCACGGTTCCGCGCTCTGGAGTGCGTAGCCCTCTGTCACGGTTGACACTGGCGCCCGTCGAGTGGGCCGTGGTGCGCTGGCTGCTGCCGCTGGCGCTGGCGAACGGGTTGTTGTACCTGTTGCTTGTTCCACCCTGGCAACATTATGACGAACCTGCCCACTTCGAGTACGCGATGCAGATCGCGCTCGGTGAAGGCGCAGTACCGGGCAGCAAGTCGGTCCAGCTCAGCCGTGAGATCGCTGACTCGATGTATCGCCACCGCTTCTGGCCGCCAGGAGTGCGTCCAGACTTGCTGGGACCAGGGCCGGTGCCTGTTGGGGAAAACCAGCGCGTTCACCCGCCTCTGTACTATACGCTGATTGCCATCCCCGTTCACCAGATACGCTACCTGGCGGTGGAAACCCAGCTCTACCTGGCCCGCGCCGTCAGTGTGCTGCTCTACACCCTGACCGTACTGGCCGCCTGGCGCATTGCGGTCGTGGTGGCCCCCGATGAGCCGGCGACGCAATTCGCCTTTCCGCTTGTGGTGGTGTTCGCCCCCGCCTTTGCCGACCTCATGGCGGCGGTCAACAATGATGTGCTGCTCAATATGGCCGCAACAAGCGCCCTGCTCGGGGCCGTGTTGCTCATCCGTGACGGGCCGCGCCCCACCGCCCTGGCCCTTAGCGGCCTCGGTTTGCTCGTTGCTGTGCTTGCCAAGCGCACCGGCCTGGTCCTGGTTCCGCTGATCGGGCTTGCGCCCCTGTGGTCGCTGTACCGCCATCCCCTCCGGCGCCGCCTGGTTGCCGGCACTGGTCTGGCCCTGCTCATCGTTGCCGGCGTGGCCGCATTTCGGCCCGTAACGGTTGAGGGACCGAATGGCCCGCATATCGTCCTCGCTGCTCGTTCCTGGCTTGCTGCCCTCGACGCGGCCTATGTGCGGCTGGACATTGACAACTGGATCCGCTCGGTGAGCGACCCCGACCTGATCGGCCAGCGTTATCAGACCCTGGTCGTTGTGGCGTTTACCAGCTTCTGGACCCGTTTTGCCTGGGGAAACGTGTCGGCGGGCGTCGTCTGGGACTGGGGGTTTGCCT
>JAOACN010000096.1 GCA_026417815.1 Chloroflexaceae bacterium
TTGTGCGCGTAACTACTCTGTGAACTGAGTTTTTCGGTTACTCCGCCCCCTCCCCAATCTTTCTCAGGTGTAGGTTTTTCCGGCACATCCTCGCGTCGCATTCGCCATCTGGGGCATCAGGACGCCCAACTCCCCCTCCACCTATAGTGGAGAGGGGGGCAGGGGGGGTGAGGACCGAAAGCGCATTGGAATGCCAAAAACCCGTTCTCGCTCGAAAAACCCTACACCTGCGAGCTCCCCAACCTTCCCCCGCTGGGGGAGGGCGTCCGGCCCCTCTCCCCAACGGGGGGAGGTTGGGAGGAGGGGCGGAAATGCAAGGAAACCTGGTTCACAGACTGGTAACCCTCCCGTCCGGCGAGGGAATCGGGGAAACCCGAGTTTCCCACCCCTCACGGAGATGCAAAGGGGTGTGCCTGGGAAGCCGCGTCCTCTCCAACCCTCCGCGTCTCATAGCGTGTCTCGAAACGATTGACCCGCAACGCCGCCGGCGGCGCGTGCGCAGCGAGCCACACGGCGCACAAACCTCAGGGGATCAATCCTTCGGGTCAGTGCTCTAGTGATCTTCGTGACGTCGTAGTGTATGTCCACCTCTTCTCTTCCCCCGCGCCGCATCAGACGCATACTGGTCGTCCTGGCGCTCGTGTTCGCCGCCGCGGTCGCGTATGGCTCTCCGGGGCCGGCCGGCCCCTTGCCCGGCCGGGCGGGCCAGCCTCACCTGGCAGCAGGCGGAGCACTGGCAGTCTACTTCACCACCCCGGAGTTGCGCTACCCCGACGTGCCGCGCAACCGGGTTGCGCCATCATTTGAACGGGCCTTGCTGGCCGACATCGCCGCTGCCAGGGAGCGGATTGAACTGGCGAGCTTTGAGTACAACCTGGCCAGCGTCGCCGAGGCCCTGATCCGCGCCCGCGCCCGGGGGGTGCGGGTGCGCCTGGCCCTCGACCGCGAGAGCCTGCACCATCCGGCCATGGCCCGCTGGGCCGGCCTGCTTGAAGAGACAGGCGCAAGCGTAAGCTGGGAACGGAGCGATGGCTTCCTGCACAGCAAGTTCGTGATCCTCGACCGGCAGGTGGTCTGGACGGGCTCGTGGAACGTGACGGTAAACGACACCTACCGCAACAACAACAACCTGTTGCGCATCACTACCCCGCAGGTAGTGGCGAACTACGTCGCCGAGTTCGAGCGCATGGCCGCGGGGCGCTTCGGCAGCCGCAAGGGTGGGGCGACGCCCTATCCCCTGGCGCATCTCGGGGGAGCGACCATCGCTACGTTCTTCTCGCCGCACGAGCCGGTGCGCGAGCACATTCTGGACCATCTGGCCCGCGCGTGGAGAAGCGTGGACGTGCTGGCGTTCTCCTTTACCGACGACGCCATCGCCGAGGCGCTGATTAACCGCCACCGGCTGGGAGTGCCGGTGCGGGTGGTCTTCGAGGCGCGCAACGCTAACGGATCGGGGTCGGAGTACGCCCGTCTCCGCGCGGCGGGCCTCGATGTGCGCCGCGACGGCAACTGCCATACGATGCACCACAAAGCGATGATCCTCGACGGGCGCGTGATTATCACCGGCTCCTACAACTTTACCCGCCGCGCCGAGGAGGTAAACGACGAGAACCTGCTGATCATCGAGGACCCGGTGCTGGCGCGGGCCTTCGCCGAAGAGTTCACCCGTGTGTACCGCCAGGCCCGTGTGCCCGCGCGCTGCGCGTAAGGCCGAGGCAACTGTTCATACTTCTCCTGGGAGCGAGGGCTTCCAGCCTTCGTTGTGGCTTCGGCGAGACGCCCTCGCTCCCAGGCTCTACTTGTTACCCCAGGCGTGAACAGTTACGGCCGAAGATTGGCGCAGCCGATGCCGCGGCCTTACCGGGCAAGGCTGACCATGGCGGGCAAGGGTATGGGACAATCTGGTTCCCTCATCCTCCTCCAACTGTGGAACATGTAACCATCCGCCAGCGTCATATAGTACGGAGGTACTATTGACTCCCCTGAAGGGGCCGTTGGGGCCCCTTCAGCCATCTTCGTGAAAGGATACGACAATGTCTCGCAGGCTTGCGCGAACCTGGCGCTGGGGCTTGCCGTTGACGTTGGTCGTTGCGCTGGTCCTGGCGGTGCTTGGCCAGGCGTTTGCCCAGCCTGAACCGCCCGGCGAGCCACTGCTGCCAAACATCGAGCCGGAAGAGGCTCTGACGGCCGCTGCGCCGATCTGGACGCTGAGTGAACAGGAGGCGGTCGAGGCAACCCTGCGCGCCTACCTCAGCAGTGACCTGCTGGCCCTGCAGGAGGCGGCGGAGCTCCTTGATCAGAACGCGGTTCCGTCCATCGCGGCGCTCAACCGCGTCTCAACGGTGTACCTGCCGGTCGCCCAGCGGGCCCCGGAGATTCCCCAGGCGCCGGCCCTGACGCCCGAGCCTGAACCTGAAACGGGCGACGCCGCCGACGTGGTGGTGACGATCTGGCCGAAGCCGAGCATCTGGGTGGCGCGGGGCGCCATTCTCGAGTATGAGATCCGCCTGACGAACTATGGCCGGGGTACGGCACGCGAGACCGTGGTGGTCTTCCCGATCAACCGCGCTCAGGTCTACGGGTTCTACACCAGCCTGAACAGCAGGGCCGGCGACTGGGTGCGTTCGGTGGACCAGAACAGCATCACGGTGGTGTTTGGTCCGCTGGATGCGGGCGCCAGGCGCGGGGGCAAGCTGTTTATGCGCGTGAACGAGAACCTGCCGTTACCGTCGCCGACCCAGACGCCAGTGCTGATTGACACCCGGGCCAGCTACACCTTCCGCGACGATGCCCGGGGCGGCGGCCAGCGCACGAACTGGGCGCCGGTGCTGGTGGGCAGCGGCTCGGTTGACGCGCCCTACATCTGGGTGCGAAGGATCCCGGAGCGCGGTCCGGTTGGCACGCGCTTCGCCTTCTTCACCGACCGCTTCGTGCCAGGCGAAGGGGTGACCACCTGGCTGAACGCGCCCTGGGGCGTGCAATCGCTGTCGCTGCGGGGCACGGCCAACAGCGAAGGGAGCATCGAACTGGTGCTGAACAGCACGGACCTGCCGCGCGGTTCGTACCAGATCGTGCTCTATGGCCAGCGTAGCGGTCTGACCGGTGTGGCGTCGTTCGTTGTGCAATGAAGCCGGCTGCGGCTTTGCCGCAGACCACCGTCTGGGGCGCGGGGCAACCAGGCTGCCCACGCAGGGCCGCTGCAACGTCTGCCTCCAGCGTGGGGCAGGGGCGGCTACGCCGCCCGATACGGTCATGGGCGCTGGTTTGGGGGTGTAGCCGCCCAAACCAGCGACCAAGGCATGGGGCCCGGGGCTTGTTCCAAAGACATTGCATTGGCCCCGGCTGCCCCTGCGGGGCTTTGACACCGTTCCACGTC
>JAOACN010000104.1 GCA_026417815.1 Chloroflexaceae bacterium
CCACCGCCGTGCCGTGCTGGTCATCGTGCATCACCGGAATGTCCAGGCTCTCGTGCAGGCGTCCCTCGATCAGAAAGCAGTTCGGCGCAGCAATGTCCTCCAGGTTGATTCCGCCAAAGTTCGGAGCCAGTTGCTCGACCGTCTGCACGATCACCTCCGGATCTTGCGAGCGCAGGCAGATGGGCACGGCATCGATGTTCGCCAGTTCCTTGAAGAGGATGGCCTTGCCCTCCATCACCGGCAGCGCCGCCTCCGGCCCCAGGTTGCCCAGGCCCAGCCCCGCGCTGCCGTCGCTCACCACCGCCACGCTGTTGGCCTTCCAGGTCAACGCGAAGACCTTCTCCGGCTCATCCGCAATCGCTCGGCACACCCGCGCCACCCCCGGCGTGTAGGCGATCGACAGGTCATCGCGAGTCTTCAAGGGCACGCGGCTCTGCATCGCCAGCTTGCCCCCCAGGTGCGCGAGAAAGACCCGGTCGCTGACCTGCAGCACGTGGATCCCTGCCAGGTCGTTGATCGCCGCAACGAGGGTGGCCCCGTGCTCCTCGTCCTGCACGCGGACGGTGATGTCCCGTACCAGTACGCTGCGCTCGGCCCGGACAATATCAATCGCGCCGATGTCGCCGCCCACTTCACCAATGCGGGTGGTCAGCCGCCCAAGCATACCGGGGCGATTCTCGATCTGACAGCGTAGCGTAAGGGTATAGGCCACTCCCATCGACATAAGCACCCTCTCTCCTCCGTCCAAAAACGAGATCCCCCACGGGGGATGTGGGAGAGCTACGCCCTCCCATATCCACCTTTCCGTCATTCGATATGGGGACACCGGGTTTCCCCGCGTCCTTCCCGGAACCATTCCTGAGGATACCCGATACAAAAACGCTCGTCGCACAATATGCGACGGCGCATTCGTGTATGGTACCATGGCTACAGGAACCGCGCAATGACGTTCCAGATGGCACAAACGTATGGGGCTTCCAGAGGAGTTGCGCGAGGCGTTCAACGCGCCTTTTGAACCGCTGGCGCGGCGCATCGCCGCCGAGGCCACGGTGATTGACGACCGTATCCTGCGTATTGACCACTTCCTCAACCACCGGATCGACCAGGCGCTCATGCGGGCGATCGGCGCGGCCCTCGCCCAACGCCTGGCGCCCCTGCGCCCCGAGCTGCTGGTAACCGCCGAGGCCAGCGGCATTGCCCCCGCTCTTGTCACCGCCCTGGCGCTGGACGTGCCCATGGTCTACGCCAAAAAATACGCCCCCGAGGTCGAAGCCCCCGCCCTGTCGCGCCTGGTCCCCTCGCCGACCCGTGGCGGCCAGACCCGCCTGGTCATTTCGGCGCGCTACCTGCCACCCAACGCGCGCGTGGCCCTGGTTGACGACTTTCTCGCCAACGGGCGCACCGCCCTGGCGCTGGCCGAACTGGTCGTCGAAGCCGGCGCCAGTGTGGTGGCCGCCGGCTTCGTCGTCGAGAAATGCTTTCAGGGAGGTCGCGCACCCCTGGAGGCCCTCGGCGTGCCCGTCGCCGCCCTGGCCCGGGTCGAGCGCCTGGAGGCCGGGCGGGTCGTGCTGCGGGGGGGCGCGGAGTAAGGCCGCCCGCCGGGCCGGCTCCATTTTGCCCCCGCAGCAGCGCGGGTAGCGCCCGCGCGATCGCCAGGCGGGCCTACCCGCAACGTATCGGTGAACGATGTGGCAAAGATGGCCCGCCCACCGGGCGCTAAGCACAGGTAACGCTTCTATGTTCCGCTGGTCGTCCCGGGTCCGTAGGCAACCCGGGGCTGATGCAACGTCCGCCTCCGGCAGTGGAGGGTAGCTACACGAAGCGGCAGGGTGGTCGTCACTGTTCTGGCGGCTGCGCCGTCAGGAACAACCAACGGAGTGCAGGGCTTGCCCCAACGACGTTCCTCGGCCCTGGTAACGCAACCTGAACACAATGCGAACCGAAGAACCTCCAATGCCGGCGCGGCCAGCCCGGGCAGCTTCGCCCTGCCCCGCTGTAGCAGACCACAGCCCTGCCCGATACGCTGCCTGTCAACCAGTGGCAGACGATTACCTGGCGTGAGAGCGGGACGGGACCGCGTTGGGCAAGCAGTGTGTCGCCTGCAGCGCCTGGTAGTACTAAAAATTCTTGGAAATGACCGGCAGATACACCATGTGAAAGTGTCCCACGCACCTGTCTCTTATACACATCT